>JAWWPY010000169.1:0-12528 GCA_033854735.1 Streptosporangiaceae bacterium
GCAGGTCCTGGCCGTGGTGCAGCACATCCCGCACGGTGCCCACCAGGTCACCGGCGGTGGTCACCGCCTGCAGCCCGATCAGGACATGATCGTAGAACTCATCGGGGTCGGCGGGCGGCCCTAACACGGCGGAGTCGACCACCAGGAAGGTGCCGGTCAGCCCTTCGGCCAGGCCGCGGTCGGTGACGCCGTCGAAGCTCACCAGCAGCCGGCCGGAGTGCCAGCGCGCGGACCGCACGGTCAGCGGGCCGATGGCCGCCGGGTCGGTGGCCAGGACGGCACCGGGTGCGAACCGCAGGCCCGGATCATCGGTCCGGACCTGGACGGCCACATCGCCCCGGATCCCGTGCGGCCTGCCGACCCGGCCCACGACTAGCTGCATAACCTTTAACGGATCTCGTCGACATCCAGCAGGTCGACCCGGACATAGAGATTGCCCGCCAGCGAGCCGATCACTGTCCGGAGCGCCCGAGCGGTGCGCCCGCCACGCCCGATGACCTTGCCCAGGTCCTCGGGGTGGACGCGCACCTCAAGGGCACGGCCCCGGCGCAGCCCGCGGCTTTCCACCCGGACATCGTCGGGGTAATCGACGATGCCCTTGACCAGGTGCTCCAGGGCCTCTTCCAGCATGTCAGGCTCCGCTGCCCGGCTCGCTTCCGGCAGCGTCCGCCGCCGGGGCGTCGGCGCTGGCGGCAGCCGCCGGTGCTTCCTCCGGCTCGGCCTGCTTGGCGGGCTTGTCCTTGTCCGCCTTCGCGGGCTTGTCCGCCTTGGCCGCCGCGGTGTCCTTCGCGTCAGCCTTAGCCGTGTCCGTCTTCGCGGTCTCGGCCTTGGCGGTGTCCGTCTTCGCGGTGTCTGTCTTCGCGGTGTCCGCCTTGGCCGTGTCAGCCTTGGCCGTGTCAGCCTTCGCGGTGTCAGCCTTGGCCGTGTCGGCCTTGGTGCCGCCGGCCGCCCTGCCCTGCTTGCCTGCCGCGGCCTTCGCCGTACCCGCGGCAGCCTCGGGCCGGTCACCTTCGGCGCCCTTGGCCGCCGGCTTCTTCGCCTTGCCCTTCTGGGGCGCGGTTACCGAGCCCAGCGTCTCGGCGACTACAGCGGCGAACAACTCCTTCTTGTTGGCCTTGGGCTCGGCGGTCCTCAGGGTGCCCTCAGCGCCCGGCAGGTTCTTGAACTTCTGCCAGTCGCCAGTGATCTCGAGGATCTTGCGAACCGGGTCGGTCGGCTGCGCCCCGACAGAGAGCCAGTGTTGCGCGCGGTCCGAATCGACCGCGATGAACGAGGGCTCGGACTTCGGGTGGTACTTGCCGATCTCCTCGATCGCCCGGCCATCCCGCTTGGTGCGCGCGTCGGCGACGATGATCCGGTAGTACGGCGCATGGATCTTGCCCATGCGCTTTAGCTTGATCTTGACAGCCACGGGTGTGGTCTTCTCCCAGAAAGCTCGGATTCGGGCAACGCACGCACCGGGTGGGGACCGGCGCTGTGGGATTGGCCCTGATGGCCCAGGGCCAGCGCGCATGAGAGGGCGTCGCCGGACCAGGGTGTGACTAACACATTCTGCCAGACACCCCGGCGTGACGTGTAATCGCCAGCCAGAGTTCCTCTGGCTGCCGCGCATCTCACTCAGTGAGACGCAGCCACCCGCCCTCATGATCACGGAGCATTTTTGGCACATAGACCCAGAAATACTCCGTGATCATGGAGGCGGAGGCGGTGCGACGGCCCAGGGCGGCGTTGCCCCCGGCGGGCGCTGACCCTGGCGGCGTTCCCCTGGGGGCGTTGACCCGGGCGGCGTTGATCTAGGGGTTGAGCCCGGGGGCGTTGAACCCGAGCATTGACCCTGGGGGCGGCTTCTAGTCGTCGTCCTTCTTGGCCTGGCGGTTGCGGCGGCGGAGGACGCCGAAGCCTGCCGGGAGACTCGCCGGGGACGCGGGTGCGCCGGACGGCTTGTCCGGCTCCGGTACCCGGAAGGCCGGGTTCGAGGCGGCCAGGGCTTCCAGGCTCGCGGCGTAGTCCTCGGGGCTGCCGGTGAGCGCGCCCCGGCCGCCCACGCCCAATCCGCCGGGGATCCCCGCACCAGCCTGACCGGGAACCGCTCCGGGGAGTCCCAGGCCGGCGGCGCCACCGCTGACCCTGCCGCCGGGGACGCCGCCGCCGGCGTTGCCGCCGAGGGCACCCCCATCGATCCTCCCGCCGGGGACTCCGCCGCCGGCCTTGCCACCCGGCCCACCACCACCGGGCCCACTGCCACCGGGCACCTTGCCAGCGGCGGGGTTGCCGCCGGGACGTCCACCCTTGGGCTTCTTCTTCGCCTTCTTGCCTCTGACGCTCTTCTGGGCCGGCCGGCGCATCCCCGGGATCGCTGGCATGCCGGGCATGCCACCGCCGCCCATCATCTGGCGCATCATCTTCTGGCCTTCGAGGAACCGGACGACCAGGTTGCTGACCTCGCCGACGGTGACCCCGGACCCGTTGGCGATGCGGGCGCGCCGGGATCCGTTGAGTATCTTGGGGTTTTTTCGCTCTTGAGGGGTCATCGAATTGACGATGGCCGCGGCCCGGTCCAGGTCGCTGTCGTTGACCTGGCTGAGCAACTCCCGGTTCTGCGCGGCCCCGGGGAGCATGCCAAGCAGGTTCCCGATCGGCCCCAGCTTGCGGACCATGGCCAGCTGCTCGACGAAGTCCTCAAGGGTGAACCCCTCGCCGGACGCGAGCTTGCCGGCCATCGCGGCGGTCTGATCCTCGTCGAAGGCCCGCTCCGCCTGCTCGATCAGGGTGAGCATGTCCCCCATGTCGAGGATCCGCGAGGCCATCCGGTCGGGATGGAAGATGTCGAAGTCCTCGAGCTTCTCCCCCGAGGACGCGAACATCACCGGGCGACCGGTGAGCTGGGCGATCGACAGGGCCGCGCCGCCCCTGGCGTCACCATCCAGCTTGGTCAGCACGACGCCGTCGTAGCCGACGCCGTCGAGGAACGCCTGGGCGGTGACCACGGCATCCTGGCCGATCATGGCGTCCACCACGAACAGGACCTCGTCGGGGTCGACGGCGTCCCTGATGTCGGCGGCCTGGCGCATCATCTCCTCGTCGATGCCCAGCCGCCCGGCGGTGTCCACGATCACGATGTTGTGCAGCCGGTGGCGGGCCTCCTCCAGCGATTGGCGGGCCACCTCCACCGGGTCACCCACGCCGTTGCCGGGCTGGGGGGCGAAGACCGGCACGCCCGCACGCTCGCCGACGACCTGGAGTTGCTGGACCGCGTTGGGCCGCTGCAGGTCCGCCGCGACGAGCAATGGGGTGTTGCCCTGCTCACGGAGCCAGAGCCCCAGTTTCGCGGCGAGCGTGGTCTTGCCGGAACCCTGCAGGCCAGCCAGCATGATCACGGTCGGCGGCACCTTGGCGAACCGCAGCCGGCGCGTCTCGCCACCGAGGATGCCCACGAGTTCCTCGTGGACGATCTTGATGACCTGCTGTGCCGGGTTCAGCGCGGCGGAGACCTCTTCGCCGGAGGCACGTTCCTTCACCCGGGCGATGAACTCCCTGACCACGGGGAGCGCTACGTCCGCTTCCAGCAGCGCGATGCGGATCTCGCGAGCGGTCGCGTCAATGTCAGCGGCGGACAGCCGGCCATGTCCCCGGAGCGTGGAGAAGACCTGGGTCAGCCGGTCGGAAAGAGTCTCGAACACGGGTCCCAGGCTATCCGCTCGGCGGTACCCAGTCGGTGCTGCCAGCCCGTGCTTATCAAGCCGTGCTTATCAAGCGGCGCTTGCCCGGTCCGTGTTTGCCCGGGCCGTGCTTATCAAGCCGGGCAGGCCAGCCCGTCGTGAGCGGCCCGAGGTGAGCGGCCCGTGGTGAGCGGCCCGCGCCCGCTGGCCGGCGTTAGCCAGTGAGGGCGGCCAGTACCTGCGCCGCGATCTTCCCGCGGATCCGTGAGCCCCCAACAGGCCCGCCCGAGGTATCCACCACGTAGAAAACGTCCACGGCCTCAGCGCCGAGGGTCTCCACCCGGGCCGCCCGGACGTCCAGGCCACAGTCGCCGAGCGCACGGCCGATCCGCCAGAGCAGGCCAGGGCGGTCGTGCGCCCGCACTTCGATCACAGTCGCGGTGCGCGACGCGTCGTCCACCAGGGTGACCTTGGGCGGGGCGACCGGGACCGGGGAATCGCTATGCGCGCGCATCCGGCGCTCCAGCCGCTCTGCCACATCCAACCGCCCCTCCAACGCCCGGCGCAGGTCGCTGGTGACCAGGTCCGCGTCGGGTGGGTCGCCGTACTCGGAGGCCACGGTGAACGAGGCCACCGCCATCGGCCCGTGCGAGGTGGCGTTGGCGGAACGCACGGCCAGCCGGTGCGAGGCGAGCACCCCGGCGGCCTCCCACAACAGCCCGGGGCGGTCCGGGGCGACGATGGTCACCTCCGGGCCTTTCACCCATGCCGCAGGAACACCCTGGTCAGCGAGCGCCTGCTGTTCGGGGCGCAGCGGCAGCGGCTCCGGCGGCGCCTCCCCGGCCAGCACCGAGCCGACCCGCCGGACCAGGTCGCCGACCAGATTCTCCTTCCAGTCATTCCACGCGGCCGGCCCGGTCGCCAGGCCGTCCGAGATGGCAATCGCGTGCAGCAACTCCAGCAGCGGCCGCCCGCCCACGGCCTCAGCGACCTGCGCCACGGTGACCGGATCGTCCAGGTCGCGCCGGGTCGCGGTCTGCGGAAGCAGCAAATGATGCCTGACGGCCCCGGCCACAAGCTCAGCGTCCGAAGGTCCGAGCCCGACCCGGCGGGCCACATCTCGGGCTACCACCTCGCCGGTCACCCGGTGATCACCAGGCCAGCCCTTGCCGATGTCGTGCAGCAGCGCGGACAGGAGCAGCAGGTCAGGGCGGGCCACGTCGCGGGTGAGCGCGGCGGCCCGGGCCGCGGTTTCGACGAGATGACGGTCCACCGTGTATGTGTGCAGGGGATTGCGCTGGGGACGGTTACGCACACGGTCCCAGTCGGGGAGCAGGGTAGCTATCAGGCCCTCCTGGTCGAGCGCTTCCCAGACCGGGATGGCGGGCGGCCCGGCGCCGAGCAATGCGACGAGGGCGTCCCGCGCCTCCGGCGGCCACGGCACCGGCAGCGGCGGGCACCCGGCCAGCCTGGTGAGCGTGCGCGGCGGCAGGCCCAGCCCGGCCTGCGCAGCCGCCGCGGCCGCCCGGAGCAGCAGCGCCGGATCGGTGGCCGGGTTCGCGGCCCGGGCGAGCACCACCTCCCCGTCCTGCTCGACGAGCCCGTCAGCGAGCGGGCGGCGCTGTGCCTTGCCGCGGCGCCTGCCGCCCCGGCTCCGTTCGGCCTGGCGGAATGCCTGATCCACGGAGTAGGCGATGGTCCGCGCAGCACCGGCCAGGTGGCGCATGAGCGCATCCGCGTCCAGCAGGCCGAGCACCCTCGCGACCTCATCCTGCTCCTGCAGCACGAGGCGGTCGGTGGGCCGCCCGGTCACTTCGTGCAGCGCGTGCCGCGCGTCCATGATCGACTCGTAGGACGCGCGGACCCGCGGGCCCGGACCGGGGGCGACCCAGGCCGCGGCGACCGCCTGGATGGCATGCACGTCACGGAGCCCGCCCCGGGCGTCCTTCAGGTCGGGCTCGAGCAGGAAGGCGAGTTCACCGCAGCGCTGGGCCCGCTCCACGTGCAGGGCCTGCAGGTCGGCCAGCCGGGTGCGCGCCGCCGCGCGCCAGTCTTCCAGCGCGCCGAGCCGCAGCGTGCTGGTGAGCTCGGGGTCGCCCGCCACGTGGCGGGCGTGCAGCAGGCCCAGGGCGACCTTGAGATCGGCGCGGGCCACCCGGCGCGCCTCCGCCGTAGTGCGGACCGCGTGGTCCAGGCGGGTACCCGAATCCCAGATCGGATACCAGATCCGGTCGGCCATCGCCGCGATCCCGGCCCGGCCGTCGTGCAGCAGCAGAACATCGAGATCGCTGCCGGGAAGCAGTTCACGGCGCCCGTACCCGCCCAGCGCCACGAGAGCCACACCGGGCTCCGCGCCCAGCAGGGACGCGAGCCAGCGGTCCGTGTCCAGGCTCCTGCGGGCACGATCCGCGGCGAAAGATGTGAGGGGCGGCCCGTCGGACTGTGAACGGGGCGAGGGGGCTGATGTCACCAGTATCCGCTCCCCAGGCCCGTCCACAGCATCGGCAGTGAGCCTAGAGAGCGCCCGAGCCGCGCTCCCCGGTGCGCACCCGGACCACCGTCTCGACCGGGACCGACCAGACCTTGCCGTCCCCAATCCGTCCCGTCTGTGCCGCCTTGACGATCACGCCGATCAGGTCGTCGGCGTCCTCGTCGTCGGTCAGCACTTCCAGCCGGACCTTGGGTACCAGGTCAACCTGGTACTCCGCACCCCGGTACACCTCTGTGTGGCCGCGCTGCCGACCATAGCCGCTCGCCTCGCTCACGGTCATGCCGTGAACGCCGAAGGCCTGCAGCGCGGCCTTCACCTCATCCAGCTTGAAGGGTTTGATCACGGCGGTGATGAGTTTCATGCGACCCACCTCTCGGGCACCCTGTCCTGTGCCGACCCTCTGCCGGCGGCGTTTCGCCCGCCGTCACGGAGTGTTTCGGGGCCGTGAAAGACGCGCCTACCATGTTACGTACGTGTTTCATTATGGTACGGCCCGTCATCCCGGGCCAGGATGGAGCCCCGGCAGGTCGCGATCATGCCGGACATAGTTGGGCCGCAGATCGGCCTCGTCGTAGTAGCGATGGAACACCTCTGTGGTCGATCCTGAGATCGGTGGGACGATCCAGGACCAGTCGGCCGGGCAGACCCGCCGGGCGCGTTCCTCCCGGGCCAGGTGGGTGAGGAAGCGGCGTGACTCGGTGTGGTGATCAGTAATGGTGACGCCAGCCGTGTCGAACGAGTGCAGCACCGCCACGTTCAGCTCGACCATGGCCCTGTCCCGCCAGAGGGACCGATCGCCAGACAAGTCCAGGCCCATCCGGGTGGCGACCTCGGGCAGCTGGTTGTAGCGGTCGCAGTCGGCCAGGTTCCGCGCGCCGATCTCGGTGCCCATGTACCAGCCGTTGAAGGGGGCAGCCGGATAGCAGATCCCGCCAATTTCGAGACACATGTCCGTGATGACCGGTACTGCGTGCCAGCGCAGGCCGAGTTCCGCGAACCAGTCGAAGCGCGGATGGCTGAGCGGGACCTCGAGCACCGCGTCACTGGGCAGCCCGAATACCCCAGGCGGTCCGTCCGCGGTGGAGATGACCAGTGGCAGGACGTCGAACCTGCTTTCCCCGCCGTGCCAGCCGAGGCTCAGCGCCAGGCCGGTCAGGTCGGCGTTGCGCGGATCACCGTGCACCGTGCCATCCGGGCGCTGGTAACCCGCGTACCGGACGATCTGCTCATTCCAGATGCGCGGGCCAGGGCGGCCCGGGGTGTCCGGTGCGAACACCGTGATGGTGGGCCGGATCCGGCCGCCGTTCGTGGCCCTGCGCAGGTGGCTGGCGCACTCCGCGGCGATGCCAGCCGCCGCGCTCACATCCCGGCGATCCCGCACCTGCAGACTCTGCCAGTAGAGCCGCCCTATGCACCGGCAGCTGTTTCGCCAGGCCACCCGGGCGCCGAAGACAAGTTCTGCGGAAGTGTGCTGGTAAGTGCCGGTCAGCTCCACCTCGCGACGGATCTCACACAGCCGCGGGCCCACCTCACCGGCCTCGGGGCACTCACGCCGGTGCAGGCGGATGAACTCGGCGACGGCGTCCATGTCGACCGGCCGTGCCGGCTCCTGGCGCGTGCCCGGTGCCCGGCCCGGTGCCCGGCTCTGCGTTGTGCCCCGCGTTGTGCCCGCATCGTCCGGAGCCATGGCCGCGTCCGCGCCCTGGGCCGCGTCGCCGCCCCGGGCTGTGCCCGCGTCTGGGCCTTGCGCTGTGCGCGGGGGGGCCGCCGCCGGGCACATGACACCGACGCCGAGACCGGTGACCACATTTTTCAGGTCCATCGGGCGCGCCATCGTTCCTATGGCAGCCGAAGGAATATCCGCCGGCCGCGCCGCGGCTACACCCACATATGTCGGCCGCGCATCGGCCTGCTCAGGATCCGGCGCCTGTCTTGGCCGGGGCGGCGATGGAGTCAGTTGCGCTGAACGTCCCCGGCTAAACAGCATCCACATAGCTCCGCCATATCCTCAAAGCTCCGCGATCTCGGTACGCCTCGCTGTGGTTATCGCACTATGGCAGCGTAAATCGACAGGTGGATTGAAGCAATACCAAGGCATGCAATAAAGCTGCCTCTATCGTCCTTTGCCGAGAGCGGTCTGCATTCTCATTCAGGGCATGCAGGAACATTTCAGGGCATGCAGAACATCGCGCCACAATGCGCGCGGCGCAGCCCTCCGTGCCCCTTACGATCACCGCGAAGGGCACGGATCAGCGGATGCCCAAATGCTGGGCAATGCGCTCAGCGCGTCTACTCATGACCCGCGTTCGTGTTGTAGTCCAGTCCTGATCCGCTGGGCACTTCCACGAGGTCGGTGTGGATGCGCCACTTCCGCATTCCCGTGACACTCAGTACTTCGATACTCTTCCGCACCATCTCGGCCGGCCCACTGATGTACACGTCCTCGCCTGGCTGGGGCCGTTGCCGGGCGATGATATCGGGGAGCATCCCCCTGATGCCGCTGTATTCACGCTCGTGGGAAACTGCTGGGGTAATCCGCAGCCACGGGTAACTCGTCTCAAGCTTCCACAAATCGGGCAGATCGTAGAACTCCGACTGCCTGCGCACACCGAGGAAGAGCCGGATCTTCCGGCGCTTGGCGGGCGAGCTGTCCCTGATGGCCTGCTCGATAAGGGCCTTGATCGGGGCCAGGCCGGTACCCCCGGCGACGCAGAACAGGCCGTTGCCCGATCCCGCGGCGAGCGTCATGGTGCCTTGTGGCGCCCCCAGATTGACCAGGTCACCGACCCGGGTGTGGTGCGCGAGCGCGGTGCTGACCCAGCCACCGGGGACGGCTCGGATGTGGAACGAGAGGGTGCCGTCCTCGCGGGGCGCGTTAGCCACGGAGAACGGGCGCCAGACCCGGTGCCAGCGAGCCGACTGAATGCTGACGTGCTGGCCAGCATGATAGGGAAACGGTTTATCGGTCCGGACGGTCAGCACGGCCAGGGTGGGCGTGCGCAGCTCGTGCCCGATGATCTCGCCGGTCCACCAGGGCGGGGAATGCTCCGCTGCGGCGGCCGCCGCGGCGGTCATGAGTTCCGCTGCCCGTTGATAAGCATCGGTCCAGGCCAGCTCAGCACTTTCGGTCCACGCGTCACCGGCGAACTTGCGGAGGGTGGCCAGAAGTGCCTGGCCCACCGCCGGGTAGTGCTCGGCCTGCACTCCATACTTGCGATGATCCTGCCCGAGTTGGCAGACGAATGACTCCATCTCCTCCGGCCTGCCCAGGGTGGACACAATCCTGGTTAGTGCTCGGAAGAGGCGGTCGCGCTGAAAGTCCATGGCAGCCGGGAACATCACGCGAAGCCGTGGATTCTCGGCAAAGAGACGCCCGTAGAAATAAGCCACGGCCTTGTCACCCGCGCGCGAGACGATCCGGAAGGTCTCTTCTATCGTAGGTAAACCCGACGGAACGGACGGAACAGACAACTCGCCTAGCGCACTGTCCATGGCGCCGACGCCGTCATTCAGCGCACCGGCATCACTATCGCCTAGCAGGGTGGCCACCTGACGAAGTGTGCCACACCCGTCAGACGATCACAACCAAATCATGCGTAGATACAGGCCGATAGCCACTTTAGCTGTTAAATATGAAGATCCTTAGTTTATTAACTGTGAAGATCCTTAGTTATATGTCATGCCAGAGAATGCCGCACAGGAATGCCATATCACAGAATACTTTGCCCGGAAATGTCTATCCAGGGAATGCCCGCCAGGCTTGCTGGTCCAGCGTGCTCGACCTCACCATGCTTACAGCGCCCCAGCCCGGTCCGACAAACCCGCTCCGCAACTACCCTCATCTAGCCAACGGCAGCGGTGTGGGCGCTGGTGTCATCCTGGCGCGTCCTGGCGGCAGCGATGTGGGCATTGGTGTCGTTCGTTTGGCCAAGTGGGGGAGCCAATGGCAGCGGTGTGGGCGATGGTGTCGTCCTGGCGGCAGCGATGTGGGCATTGGGTGTCGTTGGCCAGGCGGGGAGCCAGGGAGTGAGGGGCAGGGTCCCGGCATAGTGGCGTGATGGCTTGTTTATGACCGGGTGTCTGGTTCGCTCACCGGGATGCGGCGCAGGCACGGTTCCAAGATCATGTGGGTGTCGAATCCAGTGATCGCTGCGGAAGACCGTGCCTGCCTTGTCATCATCCTCGATCAGCGCCGCCCTGGAACAGCTTTCACGTCTGCCGGCCAGTGACCGCGCGCTGCTGCCGGGCCAGTGCCCAGGCCTGGCGGAGTACCTGGCATGGGTGCCGGATCCGCGGAATCGGCGCGGCGTGCGGCACAGCCTGACGTCGTTGTTAATGGCGGCCGTGGCGGCGGTGCTGGCCGGGGCGACGTCGTTCACCGCGGTCGGCGAGTGGGTCGCGGATGCGCCGCCGCAGGTCCTGGCCGCTCTGGGCGTCCGCCGTGATCCGCTGACCCGGCGGTTCGTGCCGCCGGATGAGGCTACCATCCGCCGCGTGCTGGAAGCCGTGGACGCTGACCGGCTGGATGCCGCCGTCGGGTCCTGGCTGGATGCGCGGCTGCACGCCGCCGGCCAGGCAGCAGGACACGGGCGGCGCCGCCGGCGTGCGGTCGCGGTGGACGGCAAGGCGGTGCGGGACACCCGTCACGCCAGCGCCGACGGCCAGCCGGTGCACCTGCTGGCCGCCCTCGATCAGCGCTGTGGTGTTGTGCTCGGCCAGGTCCGGGTGGACGGCAAGACCAGCGAGATCACCCGGTTCGCGCCGCTGCTCGAGCCGCTGGACCTGGCCGGGTGCGTCATCACCGCCGGCGCCCTGCACACCCAGCGCGAGCACGCCGAGTTCCTTGTCACCGGCAAGAGGGCCCATGACATCCTGGTGGTCAAGAAGAACCAGCCGGGCCTGTACGCCCAGGTCAAGAACCTGCCCTGGCGGCACATCCCGGTCGCCTCCCGCCAGCACAACCGGGGCCATGGCCGCCAGGAGCACCGCACCCTCAAGGCCGCGGCCGTCGCCGCCGGGCTCGCCTTCCCGCACGCCGCCCAGGCCATCTGCCTCACCCGCCAGGTCCGGCCGCTGGACGGCGGGAGGTGGCGGACCGTCACCGTCTACGCCATCACCAGCCTGGACGCCCACCAGGCCACCCCCGCCCAGCTCGCCGCCTGGATCCGCGGCCACTGGCAGATCGAGGCCCTGCACCACCTCCGCGACGTCAGCTACGGCGAAGACGCCTCCCAGATCCGCACCGGCAGCGGACCCCAGGCCATGGCCGCCCTGCGCAACCTGGCCATCGGCATCTTGAAAACGGCCGGGCACGCCAGCATCGCCGCCGCCTGCAGGCACCACGCCCGGGACGCCACCCGGACCCTCGAAACCCTCGGACTGCGCCCAGCATGAGCCAAACGGACACGACGCGGCTACGCCGGGGCCCTGGAGGTTGCTGTACTCCTCTGCCTCACCGTCACCGCCTGGCCCTCGCAGACGGTGAAGTTGCCGACGTGGCCTGCGCTCGCTCAGGTGACCCGCGCGGCCACCAGGGTCTCGAATGTATAGGGCCGCAGGCCATCGGTACGGCCGGCGAAGTACCGCTGCTGGAGGTCTGCACGTGCGGGGTGGTCCACGACCTTTAGCCCGCACCGGCTGATCAGCCTCTCGATCCCGGATACCGGCCAGCCAGGCTGAAGAGGCTCGCCGGCAGAAGCCGCGATCGGCGTGTAGATACGGGCGAATTCCGTCCCCGCGTCGTCGAGCGCACAGTCCTCGGCCCGGTAGGAGAGCACCACCTCAGACCCGGGAGCAGCCGCCGCGATCGTGCGCAACGCCGACTCGATCGCCTGTGCCGTCAGATAGGGGGCGACGCCCGTCCAGCAGAACATCGCCGGCTGCGCCCAGTCGAACCCGGCCGCGCCCAGAGCATCCTGAACCGGTCCGGCCTCGAAATCAGCCGGCACGAATACCTGCGAGTCGCTGAGCGGCAGGCCGAGATCCCTGACCCGCTCGAGCTTCCAGGCCTGGGAGGCAGGGTGATCAACCTCGAACACCGTCAGCGAACCGAGCAGATCCGGCCGCCGCCACGTGAACGAGTCAAGCCCCGCGCCAAGAATCACGTACTGCCCGAAGGCGCCAGCAGCCAGCCGGTCCTCGGCGTACCGGCTGCGGGTGCAGATAGCCGCGCGGGCCTCGCGACGGACCGGGCCGGGGAACAGCGGATCGAACTGGTCTCGCAGCTGCTGCCATACCGGGCCGACAAGCACCAGGGCCAGCACATCGTCCAGCACCCACGGCGACGCCGTCTCCAGGCGAAACAATCCACGCGACACGGCCGCAAACATCGCCGTCCTGCTCGGCGCGCTTTCCATGCATTCCTCCTCGCCGGCCAGA
>JAWWPY010000170.1:0-24706 GCA_033854735.1 Streptosporangiaceae bacterium
CCTTCGGGAGATCGAGCCTTCGGGAGATCGAGCCTTCGGGAGATCGAGCCTTCGGGAGATCGAGCCTTCGGGAGATCGAGCCTTCGGGAGATCGAGCCTTTCACGAGCATTCAGGAGATCGTCAGCCTGCCCGGCGCCTGGCCCGGCGCCATCTCGGGGAAGGCCCGTGCGATCTCAGGGACCTGTGATGCCTCAGGGGCCTGTGCTACCTCAGGGAAAGGCAGGGCGATCGGGTCGGCCGTCAGCCGGCTGCGGCCGCGGTCGTCGAACCGGCCAAGGCCGAGCGGGGAGGGGTCCAGCACGTCAGAGCGGGCGCCCAGGGCCATGTCGGCCGCGATCCTGGCCACCGCAGGCCCCCACATCATGCCCGCGCCGCCAGCGCAGGCGACGGTGACACCGTCCACCGGACCCTCGGGGCCGAGCGCTGGCCCGATGATCGGCAGGTGGTCCGGGGTGTAATCGATGGTGGCCGCCCAGAGCCGGCGCAGCCCCAGGTCGGCCACGACCGGCACCAGCCGGTCAAGCCGCTCGCGCATCACGGCGAGATATGCCTCATCCACGCCCCCCGCCTCACCGGGCGGTTCATCGGGATTGCTCATCCCAAACAGCAGGCCGCCCTCTTCGGGGCGCCAGTACAGGCCGGCCGCCACATCGAAGACCATCGGCACCCGGGAGGGATGCAGGTCCGGGTGCGGCTCGGTCACGGCGACCTGATGCCGGGCACCGCCAGCCGGGATGCGGATGCCAGCCAGCCTGCCCACCTCGGCCAGTTTCGGGCCGCCGGTCAGCACGACCTGCCCAGCCGCGATCGGCCCCGCGCTGGTCTCCACTCCGGTGACCCGGTCGGCCACCCGCGACAGGCTGCGGAACGCGACATGCTCGCGCACCTCGACGCCGCCGAGGGCGAGGGCCACCGCGTAGGCGGTGACGTTGCGCGTCGGGGTGATGTACCCGTCATCCGCGCAGAACGTGCCACCGAGGGTCAGCCCCGGCGCCAGGACCGGGTTCAGCGCGTCGACATCGGGCGGGGCCAGCCAGCGCACCGGCACGCCCAGCCCGGCCTGCATGGCCATCCGCGCGTGGGCGGCGGCGACCTCGGCTTCGGTGAAGCACGGCAGCAGATATCCCTGGGCGACGAAGCCCGAGTCGATGCCGATCTCGTCGTGCTGGCGCAGGTAGAAATCGCGAGACCACTGGCCGAGGCGCACTGCCTCGGGGGTGCCGCCCTGGGTGCGGACCACTCCCGCAGCCCGGCTGCTCGCGCCCTGGCCGAGGATGCCCTTTTCCAGCAGGACGACCCGAAGGCCTGCCCGGCGCAGGAAATAGGCACACCAGGCACCCACGGTCCCGCCGCCCACGACCACGGCGTCGGCGGTGTCCGGGTGGCCAGCGGAGGGCATTGGCACGAGCCCGATGCTGGCATAAACTGAACATTCAGTCAAGACGGTGGGGACCCACAGGCGGCATCGGATTCACCCACGGCCACGGCCTGCTGGCTACGGGCCACGGGCCTTCGCGCACGGGCACGGGCCACGGGCCTTCGCGCACGGGCAACCAGCCTTCGCGCACGGGCATCCGCCGCCGGCCGCGGCCGCCGCGCCGCCAGAAGCAAGGAGTGCGATGTACGGGCTGTCCGAGGAAGACCTCGAGATCCGGTCGCGGGCGGCCGCGTTCGCCGACGAGCTGATCCCGTTCGAGGTCGAGGCGGAACTCGCTGGTGGCGATCTGCCCGCCGATGTGGTCGCCGCGCAGGCCAAGCGGGCCCGCGAACTCGGTCTCTGCGCCACCAACATGCCGCAGGAACTCGGCGGCGGTGGCCGCACGACTCTGCAGCAGGTGCTCGTGCAAGAACAGCTTGGCCGGGTCACCAACGCGCTCGGCTGGGTGGCGGCCACTCCCCCGTCGTGGCTGCCCGCCGTGGCCACCCCGGATCAGATCGACCGCTACGTCCGGCCCGCCATCGCCGGGGACCGCGAGGAATGCTACGCGATCACTGAGGAGGGAGCCGGTTCCGACGTCGCGGCCATCGAGGCGACCGCCCGCCGCGACGGCGACGGCTACCTGCTGAACGGCGTCAAGTGGCACGTCACCTCGTTCAACACCGCCGATTTCGCCTTCTTCCAGGCCAGGCTCGACGGCGGCCCACACGAGGGCGAGCACGCCATGTTCTTCGTGGACCTGCCGAGCCCGGGGGTCAGCGTGCTGCGGACGCCTGCGTACTCGCACACGATCAGTCACCACCACCCGATCGTTGCCTTCACCGACGTCCGGGTTCCGGCCGCCAACCTCGTCGGCGCCGAAGGCGACGGCATGTCCTTCGCCTACGAGTGGTTCCGGTTCGAGCGGCTGATGGTCGCGGCCCGGTGCCTGGGCGCCGCCGAGCGGCTGACCACCGAGATGACCGCGTTTGCCACCAGGCGGCGCGCGGCAGGCCGTCCGATCAGCGAATTCGGCCTGGTCGGGGCCATGCTCGCGGACAGCCTCACCGAACTGTTCGCGGCCCGCTCGCTGGTCTACGAGACCGCCCGCAACATCGACCGCGGCGGGGACGTCAAGATCGCGCACGCGCAGTGCTCGATGGCGAAGCTTTACAGCTCGGAGATGGCCGGGCGGGTCGCCGACCGCGCCGTGCAGGTCTTCGGCGGCCGCGGTTACATGCGGGAAAACGTGGCCGAACGCTTCTACCGCGAACTGCGCGTAGAACGGATCTGGGAAGGCACCAGCGAAGTCCAGCGGGCGATCATCGTCAGTCAGATGGTCAAGCGCGGCCCCAGCGCCCTCGCCTGACTGACCCTGCGGCGGAGGCGCTACTGACCCTGCGGGGCGGAGGGCGCCGCCCGGCCACCGCGCCGCCCGACCACCGCGCCGGCCGACCACCGCGCCGGCCGACCACAGCGCCGCCCAACCACCACGCGGCCGAACCACGGCGTTCCTGGCCATTTATGAGGACATGCAGCGCAACGTGCTGGCAGGGTATTCGCGAGGGAGGGATTCGAATGCTGCGGGGACAGGTTGCAATCTTCTTGTCTTGTTCCGAGAAGTTCAAGTCTGCGCTCGCGTGGCCAGTTCGTGATGTGCTGACTGGTCATGGCCTATGCACCATCATCGTGCGCGACGAGCCGCCGCTGCCCGGTATCCGCGGTGATGCGGAGGCCAGTACCGAGCGTTATCTCGACGCGTCATCCGCCTTCGTGGCGCTCTGCACAGCTGACTACGAGCTCAGCGACGGCTCGAAGTACCCGCGGGCCAGCATCATCGACGAGATCCGTCTGGCCTGCACCCTCCCTCATCTGCGGGACCGCTGCCAGGTCCTGAGGTCGCGAGACGTGCTGCTGCCGAGTGACATCGACCCGACCTACGACAGCCTCGACGTGGCCGCGCCGGCGGTGGCGGCCGACGTCATACTGAGCCAACTCCGGCAGTGGGGGGTCGTGCCCAGGCCGCCCGGCCCGCCCGCGGCACCGCGTCAAGTCGCCGATGACGCGGCAGCCGACGCGAACGCCCTGGTCGCCGGCTTGCGGCCCGACGATCACGATGAGGCGCGCAGGCGGGTCTACCGGCTGCTCCGCGACCGGGCCGCGGACCAGCGCCGGCAGATCGTCGGCGAGTTGCACGGTGAGATCATGGAGTCCGATGATCACGCTCGCCAGTTCGCCGCGGCTTCGCTCCTCGAAGCGGCGTCGAGGCTGGACCCCGCGCTGGTACCGGCCGAGATGGTCGAGACGCTCGCCACCCATCCTCAGTACCTGGCACGCTCCTGCGCGGCGAACCTGCTCCGGGACCGGGCCGCTGTGGCACCACATGACGTCCCCGTCGACCTGCTGGGCAGGCTGGCCTCGCCCAGCAGGGAGGACTGGTTCGTCTGGGCACCGGCCATGGCCGCGGTCCAGGAACTGGTCCTGCACCGGCGTGACGCGTATGTGATCTTCGAATCGCTGGCCACCCGCGCCGACCTGCTCGACCGGCACGCGGTAGCACAGGCCCTGCTCGGCGTGGCCGGGGTCAAGCCCGCCGCGGTAGCCAGGGATCTGGCTGAGCACCTGGCCAGCGACCCTGACCCGCTGATCGCGGCGAAAGCGCAGCAGGTCATGGCGGCCATTGAGGACGTCACGGACACCGACCACGCGGACTGCTACCGCCGCTTCGGACCCTTAACGCCACCTGGGCCACCGGATGCGGACCGTGGCCCGGCGTTGGCCGAGGTCAGCTGACCCGGGCGGGGGGCCCGGTGTTCCAGACTGGCTGGCCCTGGTAGCCGCGGGCGATCATGGTGACGACCTGGTAGACCGCGTCCTCCTCGGCGGACAGCGGGCCCGGCACCGCGTGCGGCGAGGACAGGCCCCGCTGCACGGACTCGCACGCCCGCCAGTCCTGCTGGTTGGTGATGTCCCAGAACTCGACCGCGTAGCCGGGGTCGAAACCCGGCGCGGCCATCGATTCCGGCGCGAAGGCCCAGGTGCACTCGATCCTGGTCCGGTCCGCCGCGAGCGGGGTGAGCCGGTGCGTCATCACGTAGTCCGGGTGCAAGCTGACCAGGATGTTGGGCAGGACGTTCACATAGATAACGGTCCGCAGCCCGCGCGCGTCCAGATTCCGCAACGAAACCCCATGGCTGCTGCCGTCAAGCGACATCGTCGCCATGCCATCGCGCAGATCCATCCAGCCGCCGACCCACATGCCGGGGGCCCAGTAGTTCTCACCACTCTTGGGCGGGCTCACCTGGCACAGCTCCGGATGGATCACCGGGCAGTGGTAGCACTCGTGGTAGTTCTCGGTGAGGATCTTCCAGTTGGCCGCGACCTCGTAGTCATGCTGCCCAGCCACCACCAGCCGCTCCGGCTCGTAGGGCGCGATGAACTCCTCGAGGGTGCCGAGCGAGTCCGCCAGCGGGCCGGCTGCGGCGGAGCCGTCCACGAACACCAAGCCGTGCCATTCCGCGACCGGCAACTCCACCAGGCCCCAGCGATCAGCCTGGAAACCCGGCCGGTTCTTGAAGCCGGCAGCGGCCCGGAGGTTTCCGTTGAGGCTGTAAGTCCATGAGTGGTAGGGGCAGATGATCACGCTTTGCTGGCTGGCCGACCCACACGGCAGCAGTTCGTGGCCGCGGTGCCGGCAGCTGTTCGCGAACGCGCGCAGCATGCCGTCCTCACCGCGGGCGAGCAGGACGCTCCCGGCGCCGGCCGGTTCCGCGCGCAGGTCGCCAGCGGCGGGAACCTGGGAGCTGCGGCCGACGCACAGCCAGCCGCCGTCGAAGAAGTGCCGCTGCTCCCATTCGAATACCGCCGGATCGACGTAGGCGGCGCGGGGCAGCATGCGGCTCTCCCCGAAGGGGAGCAGGGAGTCCGCCAGGGCGGCCGGGTCAAGCGGGGCGGGCGTCCTGACGGGCTGACTGATCATACAGTCAAGAATAGGTGAGTGCCCGAACGGGTGTCCAGGGCGGCCGCAGGCCTGCATTCCTCAAGGCCGGACCCCCGGCCCCCCGCGACTGGACTCCCGGCCCCCCGCGACTGGACCCTCGGCCTCCGCGACCGGCCCTGTGTCCTCAAGACCAGCCCCCGGCCCCGCGTTCGAGTTCCGGGGGAACCCGGGCCCGGTCTTCGGCGAGGGGAGCCAGTGTGGGCTACTGCTTCTCACCCATTTTCTCACTTTGAGTAATCAATCAATTACATAAAGGTGAAACTACGTCGCTCAGCTCATCAGTTTGGGTGAGGTCATCCCCCCTGGCCGGACCAGAGGATCAGCCCCTTTCCCCCCTAGTTTTGCCTATAGACGCACTGCAAACGAGGGGGAAATATTCATGAAGCGCTTTCCTAGGTCCCGCCGGTACCTAACTCTGATTAGCTCGATGACCGCCATCACCGTCGTCGGTGTTGGTATCTCATTCGCCGCCGCAGGATGGCTGTCCTCGGGCGACGGGAACGCGACCGCCAATGGCGCCGCATCTGCACCCATTCCGGTTGTCGCCGCACTCAGTTCCGGTACGGCGCTGACGCCCGGCGCATCCACTGCCGTCACCATCAACGTGACCAACAACGACGCCACCACGGCCACAGTCCTGTCGGTCACGGCTGGCTCATCCCTGGTGGTCGGGACCTGCGCGGCAACAACCGTCACCACTGCGGCCCTCGGCGCGCAAGGCGCCACCATCCCGGCGGGCGGCACCGTGTCCTACACGCTGACGGCCACCATGCGCGGTGACGCAGCGCCAGCGTGCCAGAGCCAGGCGTTCACGATCCCGGTCACCGTGCAGATTTCCACCGGCACCAGCTGATCCTGACCAGACTCTGGCCTCCCGCTCACGAGGGCGGGCGGCCGGGGTAAGGGCAGGAACATCGCACCAGCACATGAGGTGTGGACCTGAGGCGCAGAAGTCAACCAAGAGGAGTCAGTCATGGTACTCAGGACCTATGTCCGCATGGTCAATGCCCTGTCGGCTGACCGTGGAGCCACCGCAGTCGAGTACGGGCTGATGGTAGCTCTCATCGCCACCGTCATAGTCGTGGCAGTCACCGCTCTCGGGACTCAGATCAACGACCTGCTGGGAGGCCCGTTGCTGCCATAGGACGGGGGTAAGGGCAGGAACAGCGCACCAGCACATGAGGGGTGGACCATGAACCGCAAGCTACGCACCACGTTCGCACTGGCCACCATGCCGGCCGCGCTCGCGCTCACCGCTACGGCAGCATCAGCCGCGCCAGGATGGCACGCATCCAGGACCGGCAACGCCTCCGCGAAGGCCGGCACGTGGAGCACGGCACCGACGGCCACGCTGACATGCAATGGCCTGACCACCATTAATTGGACCGCGCCGCACGGATCGCTGATGGCATGCTCGCTGCAGGTCACGAACACGGGCAGCGCACCCGAGACCATCGTCCTGTCGGCCGGGACGTTCACCGCGGCGCACCCTCTGACGCAAGCGCTCTCCAGCCCTTCTACTTTCACGCTGGCGGCCGGCGCGAGCGCCAGCGATACGCTGACTATCACCACGCCGCAAAACGCGACGCAGGGCACCCAGAGCGCAAGCATCACCGCGAGCGTGTCAGGTACCGTGCTGGCCACGATCACCGAGACCGCCACCGTCACCCCGTAGGACCGCATCACCGTTCCGTAATGGTGGGGGCCTTTAGCTCACGGTGAGGGTGAAGGACCATTTCCCCCGGGCGCGGGCCGGGTCGGTGTCGGTGCCCGACACCGTGCAGTGCCCCGCCCTGAGGCGATCCCTGGTCCTGATCGCGCCGGCCGGCGAGACGATAACCCCGCACGCCCTCGAGGTGGTGACGTACCTGACCGGGCCACGCCCGCCGGTCGTCCGGAAATGGCTGGTGAACGCGGCCGAGGCCGCCGCCGTGGTCGTGGCCGACCTCGGGCCGCGCTGGGTGATGGTGACCGAGCCGATGGCCAGGGTGTAGGTCCAGGTCCCCGCGTCGGCGGTGGCCCCGGTGTCCGAGTCGGTGCCCGACACCGTGCAGCGGCCTCTGGGGCGGCCGGTGGTGGTCACCTGGCCGGAGGACGAGACGTGCACCCCGCAGGCCCTCGAGGTGGTGACATACCTGGTCCAGCCATGCTGGCCGGTCGTGTTCAGATGGCTGGTGAAGGCCGCCCAGGCCGCCGCCGAGGTCCGGCCGGACACCGGCCCGGCCTGGCTGATGGTGGTAGTGGCCGGCGGGGCGGGGGCCGGCGGGGCGGGGGGAACGACGAAAGTCCAGGTGTCGGCCAAGTTGCCGGTGTTGCCGGAGCCGCCGAAGAGCACGAGCTGGCTGGTGGCCGGGTCATCTGCCATGGGGGCGAAGCTGCGCGCCGGGGGGCTCACCGTCGGGGAGAGCTCGGTCCAGGTCGTGCCGTCCCAGGTCCAGCTGTCGCTGCGGCTGCCGCCGCCGAGGGTGCCGCCGAAGAGCATGAGCTGGCTCGTGTCCGGATCGTAGGCCATCGACGCGGCGTGGCGCACGGCCGGGCTCAGCGCCGGAAAGACTTGAGCCCAGGCCGTGCCGCCCCAGACCCAGGTGTCACCGAAGTCGCTGCCGCCGCTGTTGCCGAAGCCGCCGAAGAGAACGAGCTGGCTGACAGCCGCGTCGTAGGCCATGGACGGGGCTCCGCGGCCGGCCGGGCCCGTCGAGGCGAGCCGGGTCCAGGTGCTGCCGTCCCAGCCCCAGGTGTCGCCGAGGAGGGCGCTGTTGCCAAAGCCGCCGAAGAGAACGAGCTGGCCGTTATCCGGGTCGTAGACCATGGACGCGTCTTCGCGGCCCGGGGGGCTCAGCGTCGGGGAGAGCTGGCTCCAGGCCGTGCCACCCCAGACCCAGGTGTCGCTGAGGTAGCTGCCGCCGTCGTAGCCGCCGAAGAGGATGAGCTGACTGGTAACCGGGTCGTAGGCCATAGACGCGCCTCCGCGGGCCGTAGGGCCTGTCGAGGCGAGCCGGGTCCAGGCGCTGCCGTCCCAGCTCCAGGTGTCGCCGAAGGAACTGCCGCCGGTGGAGCCACCGAAGAGCATGAGCTGACTGATGGCCGGGTCATCCGCTATCGCGGCAGCGAAGCGAGCCGGGGGGCTCGTGGCCGGGTTGAGCTGGGTCCACACCGGCGTCGATGTGGCCGCGGCAGGTGAAACACCAACCCAGACAGAAGTAACGGGACCAGCGAGCACGAGCAGCGCGGTGGTGAGCACCCCGGCCAGTCGGCCGGTATCTACCCGAGTCATGCGGCCTTGCCCGACGATTGACCGGCCGCTGCTCTTCGGGCCCGCGGATCCGGACATCTGAAACTCCCTTGCTGCAGGTAACGGTCACAGGTGGCCATCGACACAAGGGGGTTTTACGAGTCAGTTCACCAGCTTATCACCCTCTGTATTAATTTAACTACAGAGGGTGATAATTGCTCAGGGAATCGCTGGCGGGGTGGGTTGATGTAGTGCTTGTGCGGTCATCCGCGCGTCGGCGACCATCGTGGCGAGGAACCGCTGCCGCGCCTGGCCGGGCCCCGGAACTCCTCGCCAGCGTCCTCGGCCAAGCCAGCTGACCCAGACCAGCGAGCGCAGGCGAGCTAGCTCAGACCGGCGAGCCCAGACCGGAACTAACCGCCGGCCTCCTCGGCCAGGGCAGCTAGCTCAGGCCAGGGCAAGTTCCTCGTTGAAGCGTTTCGACGAAGGCGTTCGGCCGCCCGCAACATGCCCATCCAGGCTCGCGACCCGCCTGCGTAGTGGGCGATTATGGGGCTAACGCAGATCGCGCTCGTGACGGCCGCCCAGAACCGCAGGCCAGGCCACGAGGACCCCACGCCAGCAAGACTCAGGGCCAGCAACGCGCTCCCCCAGGCCAGCCACAGCAAGTGCGGCACGAACGTCCTGATGTTGTCCGGGCTGGCGAGGTCACCCTTCGCCGTGACCGCGTACGCGAGTTTCCGCCCGGTCAGCTTCGATGCGGCGGCGGCCACGAACACTGGCGCAGCCATGAGCTGCAGTATCAGCCCGACGAAGCCCCATTCCTGGCGCTCGTGATGGGTCAGGTTGAATCGGCGCAGCCAGAGAAAGGTCAGGAAGTTCGAACCGATCGAGGCCCCCCACAGCAGCGCCCACCGGTCTATGGGGAGATGGAGTGACACACGGCTGATCATGTAGGCCGAGGTGAGGAGGACGCTGAGTATCCACGACACCGCCACTGACGGGTAATAGGGCTGGAGCAGGAGGAACGACAGGCGCTGTGGCCAGCTCATCTGGCGCAGCATGCGTGGTGAGTGCTGCAGGATGACCTGCCAGCAGCCCCACGCCCAGCGCTTCTGCTGGTTGAAAAAATCGGTAAAAGAGGTCGGCCCTTCGCCGACCGCAATCACATCGGGCGTGTACACGCCCCGCCAGCGGTTTCCAGTGCCCTGGTTATGCGCCGTGTATACGCGCATCGCGGTTAGGTGATCTTCGATGATGCTGTCCTGGTACCCGTCGATCTGGTCCCAGCAGCTCACCCGGTAAACGTGGTTCGTGCCAATGAGCAGCGGCGCATCCATCCCATTCGCCCCGCGCTGCACGACGCCCTGGAAAACATAGGCCTGCTGCGCGGCACCGTGCGCGATCCAATTCTCAGAATTACCGTAAACCATGGGCGCTACGACGAACGCGGTGTCCGGGTCGTTAAAGTAGCCGATCGTCCGTTCCAGGAAGTCAGGGGATGGGACGTGATCTGGGTCCATCTGGGCGACCAGGTCGTAGTCGGCACCATGCGCGTCACGCCATGCGTTGTGGTTGCCCGCCTTGGTCTTGGCCCTGAACGCTCCCTTGTTCTCGTTCCACCGCTGTACTCCCTGGCGGGAGAAGTGATTCACGCCCAGGCGCGCGCAGGCCGCCTGCACATCCGGAGAGTTGCCCTCATCGAGCAGCCAGACGTCCTTGTCGCCCCGGATGTCCTTCATCGCGCGGAGCGTACCGGCCACCATGGCAAGTGGCTCCTTCCCCGGCACGATGGTCGTCAAGACCGCCACGCGAAAGGTGTCGCGTGGTTTCAGCGGAATAGGATCGCGTGCCCGGCAGGCGAACATGACCAGTGTTGCAGCCTGCCAGAGCCTGGTGCCTTCCAGCCCAATCATCATGACCAGAAGCGCGATACCGAACACGAATGTCGCTGGGGAGATAGAGGATGCCAGTATCAGCCAGAGCACCAGCGCCACCCCCGCTACGCCGTTAGCGGCAATGAGGCCCGCGAGCGTGAAACGCTGGCGGCGAGACAGGACACGCCGGAACCGCAAAACACCTCCGTCCTGCAGTTCACCGGTTATGGTACTGGCCTTGATGTACGCCGACCTGGTCGGGCTATCGCCGGCTTCAGCCTGCGGGGCATACGCTGGGACAAGGTCGGTAGGCGTACCGCTCAGTGCTAGTGCCATCGTGATTCCCCTTCGGCGGTGCTATGCCGCCCGATTCAATTCGTTTCCCAGCTGGGCCTGGCGCTCATGGGCGAGGTATCACGTTGGTGCAGTGGGTCTTTACGCAGACTAGGAGAGAAAGTGATTAGTCCCCTGATTAGTTAGGGGTACGCGACCTCGCTCAAACTGATGAACTGAGCGGGGTGAGTATCCATCCTTGTATCTTTTTAGTAATTGCTCGATTACTCAGAGATACAGAATGGGTGAGATCCACTGTGCCGCGCCTGCCTCGCCAGCCCCGTGCTGGGGAGCGTGCGCCCAGCGGCGTTCCCGCGGAAACGTCGCCACAGCGTCAGCGCTGGCCGCCTTTTAGCGTGGATAACCTGAGGTCGTGGGCAGCACACTCGAGATCGTCGCGCAGGTCACTGTGCCGGCCGATGCCGAGGAGGTCTGGCGGGCTGCGGTGGACTGGTCACGGCAGCACGAGTGGATCTGGGCGACCCGGGTGACCGGCGGGCAGGGCGTCGGAGCGAAGGTGACCGGCTGGACGGGCATCGGCCCGGTGGGCTTCACGGACACCATGGTGATCACCGAGTGGGATCCGCCGCGCCGGTGCGTGGTGCAGCACACCGGCCGGGTCGTCCGCGGCGCGGGCGTGTTCGAGATCATCGGCGACGGGCCACCGTGCGAGTTCCGCTGGGTCGAGGACCTCGACCTGCCGCTGCCTGCCACCCTGGGCAGGCTGGCCGGCCCGCTGATCGGGCCCGCGGCGCAGTGGGGCCTGCGGGCGTCGCTGCGCCGCTTCGCCCGGCTGTTCTGACGACCGGTTAGACTCTGCCCGCCCCCGTAGGAGGATGCACACGTGCCGTACGCGACCCCGGCGGACGACGTCGTCTCTATCATCGACGCCCCGCCAACCCCGCTGGTGCGGCTCGCCCCCGGCGGCGTCCATCTCGCCCTGGTGCACTACGAGGCGCATCCCCCGGTCGCCATGCTGGCCAAGCCGTACCTCCCGCTCGCGGGGATCCGGATCGACCCGGTGCTCGGCGGCCGGCGACGGCTGCGCCGGGTGACCGGTATCTCCGTGCTGCGCATCGCCGACGGGGTCCAGAGACCGCTGCCGCTGCCCGCGGGCGTGCAGGTGGGCCAGCCGGTCTGGGCCCCCGACGGGCGTCACCTCGTGTTCACCGTGGACGAGCCGGACGGCATCGGCGTCTGGGTCGCCGACGCGGAGACCGCGACCGCCAGCCAGGTTCCCGGGCTCCTGGTCCGCGACGTTCTCGGCGGCGAGCCGGCCGCCGACGGCGGCACGGTCCGGTGGTCGCGGGACGGGCGATCCCTGCTGGCGCTCGCCGTTCCCGCCGAACCCGCCGCACGGCCGGCGGCGATGATCGAGCCGCACCTGGAGGAGACAGCCGGAAAGCGCTCCCAGATGGCGACCTTCCAGGACCTGCTCCGCACCACGAGCGACGAGGACACCTTCGAGACGCTGGCGGCAACGGTGCCGGTCCGGGTGGACCCGGACACCGGAAGCCGCAAGGAACTCGGGGCCGCCGGGCTCTACCAGAGCATCGAGGAGTCCCCGGACGGCGCGTACCTGCTCGTGCACCGGCTGCGGCGGCCATTCTCGTTCCGCGTGCCCAGCGGGTACTTCGCCCGGTCCGTCGAGGTGTGGTCATCCGACGGCGGCCTGGAGCGTGTCATCGCGGACCTCCCGGTGAGCGACGAAGTGCCCAGGCAGGGTGTGCCGACCGGGCCGCGGCAGGTGTCCTGGGAAGAGCGGGCGCCGGCGAGCCTGCTCTGGACCGAGGCCCTGGACGGCGGCGATCCGGTGGCACCCGCGGAAAACCGGGACCGGTTGCTGCGGTTGGCCGCGCCATTCACGGGTGCGGGAACCGTCCTGATTACCGTTCGGCATCGTTGCCTTGGGTGGGCCGACCTCGCCGAGCCGCACCATCTCCTGCTGGTCGAGTACGACCGCGACCGGCGATGGCTTACCACCTGGCTGCATGACCTGCGTGAGGCACAGCAGGGCCGGGTGATCTCAGACCGGAGCGCCGACGACGCCTACGGTGACCCGGGCTCCCCGCTGATGACCCTGAACCCGGACGGCGCCCGCACGGTGCTGCAGCACGGGCAGGCGATCTACCTGCGTGGCATGGGAGCGACGCCGGACGGGGACCGCCCGTTCCTTGACCGGCTGGACCTGTCAACGCTGGAGACCGCGCGGCTCTACCAGAGTCCTGCTGACTGTCTTGACCGGGTGCTCGGTTTCCCCGACGGCGACGACCAGGAAGTGGTGCTCTGGCATGAGAGCCCGGCGCAGCCGCCAAACCTGGTGGTCGCGGCGCTCAACGGGTCCAGCCGCCGGGCGCTGACCGAGTGGCCTGACCCCCACCCGCAGCTCACCGGCCTGGACAAGCGACTGGTGGTGCATGACCGCGGCGATGGTGTGCAGCTTTCCGGGATGCTCATGCTGCCACCGGGACACGATCCGGTGCGGGACGGGCCACTGCCGCTGGTCGTGTGGGCCTATCCGCTCGACTACGGCAGTGCGGCCACCGCCGGCCAGGTCCGCGGCAGCAGCAAGGAGTTCACCCGGCTGACCGCGCTCGATCCGGCCTGCTTCCTGCTGCGGGGATATGCGGTGCTGGCCGACGCGACCATGCCGGTGATCGGTGACCCCGAGACGATGAACGACACCTACATCGAGCAGATAACGGCCGCCGCCGACGCGCACATCCGGGCACTGGACGCGATGGGCCTCATCGACCCGGCCCGGGCCGCGGTGGGCGGGCACAGCTACGGGGGGTTCATGACCGCCAACCTGCTCGCGCACAGTGAACTGTTCGCCGCCGGGATCGCACGCAGCGGCGCCTACAACCGCACGCTGACCCCCTTCGGATTCCAGACCGAACGGCGCACGTTCTGGGAAGCGCCGGACGTCTACGACCAGGTCTCCCCGCTGCGGTACGCGGATCAGCTCACCGCCCCGGTGTTGCTCATCCACGGCGCCGAGGACAACAACTCGGGTACCTTCCCGATCCAGTCGCAGCGATTGTTCGAGGCCATTCAAGGCAACGGAGGGACCGCGCGGCTGGTCATGCTGCCACACGAGGGGCACGGCTACATTGCTCGCGAGTCCGTGCTGCACGTGCTGGCCGAGCAGTTCGACTGGCTGGACCGCTGGCTTCGGGCCACGGCCGCCAGCCCGCCGGGCTAGCTCTGGCTGGCCCGGCGGGCTGGCGCCCACCCGCCGTCGCAGGCTGGACGGCGCTGGCCTGAGGCCCGGGGACCGGGCCGGGGCCTTATGCTCGGTGGTCATGGAAGGCCGCCAGCCCAACCGGTTCGGTGAATCGCTCAAACCCCGCGAGAAGCGGGTCGTGAGCATCGTTGGCGTGGTCCTCCTCCTGATCTTTGGCGGCGTGGCGGCCTGGGCCGCAACCGACTCCGGCAGCTACGGCCGGTCCCGGGATGGCTGCGTCAACGTGAACATGCCGAGTTCGACCGGCGGCGCGATCATGCACGAGTGCGGCGCCCAGGCCCGGTCCCTGTGCGCGGCGGCGTACACCGGTCACGACGAGCTGGCCCGGCTCACCCGGCCGCAATGCCGTCTCGCAGGGATCGAGCCAGCCAGCGGGGCCGCGGCAACGGCCACTCCCACCGGCGGCTGACGGGGGCAGGTCCCGCCTATCGCGCTACTCGCCGCGTTGCCCGGCGTACAGGTCGCGCAGGAGTGCCGCCTCCGCCGTGTGATGGACCAGTTCATCGATGATATGCAGGGCGAACGCACGCCTGGTGGCGTCGCCATACTGGCCGGCGACCGGACCGATCAGCTCGCCGAGTGACTCGTCGGTCGTCTCATCGAGCTGGCCACGCCATTGGGTATAGGCAGTGTTCAGATCCCACAGTGCGGCCGCCGCCGAGTCCGCGGGGGCGGGCAGCTCGCCGCCTGGCTCGGCAGCGAGCCCCAGCCAGGGCCCGTTCCGCTCGGCCGCCAGGAACTCGGCGATGTGCTGCATGCGCCAGCGCAACGTGACCCGGTCATCGGCCAGCGGCTCCCATAGCCATTCCGCATCGCTCAGCCCGTCCATGCGATCGGTGAATCGCTGCCAGACGTATTCGAACAACTCGATGAGGTCTTCGCGCGGCGAATTCATGACGCCAACCCTAGGTCGCCGTCGGCACCTTGGGCCTCGCGGTACCCGAAGGCGCAGCCACCGGCGGCGGGTGTTCGGCAGCACTGGGCGGCCGGGCCGCGCTGCGGGACCGGTGCAGGATGATGACGACCGAGCCGACGACGAGGGCGGCGCCCACCCCCTCGCGCCAGGTGAGAGGTTCACCGAGGATCACGATGCCGGCCAGGACCGCGACGACGGGGTTGACGTAGGCGTAGGTGGACACCGTGGTCACCGGCAGATGCGACAGCGCGTAGCCGTAGGCAGTGAAGGCCAGGATCGACCCGGGGCCAATGAGGTAAGCGAGGGCGATCCAGGACGCGGCGGGAATCGAGGACCACTGGACATGAGAGAACTCCCCGGTGCCGGCGGCCACCGCCAGCAGCGCCACGCCGCCGGCGAGCATTTCGATGGCCGCGGCGAGCAGCGCGTGGCCCGGCAGCGGAAGCCGGTGGCTCAGGACCGACCCGAACCCCCAGGCGGCCGCGGCGGCGAGCACGACGAGCACGCCGGAGATACGGCCTGACGCCGTGCCGCTGCCAACCAGAATCGCCACCCCCGCCAGGCCCAGCACGAGGCCAGCCGCTGATCTCCAGGTGACGCGCTGATGCTGCATGGGCCACGCGAAAACAATCATCCAGAGCGGGACCGTCGCCACGAGGACGGCGGAGAAACCCGAGGGCAACGTGCGCTCCGCGAAGGTCACGCCGCCGTTGCCGCCGGAAAGCAGCAGGATGCCGACCGTGGCGCCGGCCAGCCAGGCCCTGACGCCAGGCCTCGCGCTGCCCTGGCCCGATCCGCGGCGGCCGGCCGTGACGCGCACGGCGATCGGGTACAGCAACGCACCGGCCACGACGTACCGGATGCCCGCGAACAGCAGCGGCGGCATGTGGCCGACACCGACGCGGATGGCCAGGTAGGTCGACCCCCACACCACGTAGACGACGGCCAGCGCGATCCAGCTCAGTACCGGGCGGCGGGCCCCGACTCCTGTGTCGTTGGTCATGGTTCCATCGTCCGCCGCCCACATCGCCGCGGCCAGTGGCAGGATTGACACTGTAGGGCAAGTTACTGCCATCCTGCGATGACCACGCTCATAGCGCGCCGGCGCCCGGCTGCCTAGCTGGCCTCATTGGCAGCGGGGTCCGCGGGCGCGGGGGTCCCACGGACCGCGATATCGAGGCGTGTCTTCTTGCCCATCCTCCAGAACAGGACGCCGATACCGATGAACACCAGCACCGGGACCAGCTCGGTCACCAGGTAGGTCACGCCTTCGGACGCCGACCAGCCGGACGGCCGGAAGGCGCTGCCAAACCACGAGATCCCCGCGCCGGGAGCCATCAACTGGACGACGGTCACGGCCAGCAGGACCATCAGCACGATCGTCATGATCCGGTACGCCGGCATCCGGTAGGGCCGGGCGGTGTCCGGATGACTGCGGCGCAGCTTCCACAGCGCCGGGTAGATGAACAGGTAACTGATCAGGGTGGTCGAGATGGTCACCCCGAGCACCGCGCCGAAGAACTTGGCCGCGTTGCCGTGGGTGATCTGGTGCGCCAGCACGAGCACGATCGTCGCGACGATCCCGCTGAAGACGTTGACGCGCACCGGAGTGCCGAACCGGGCACTGATCACCCCGAGGAACCGCGGGGCGGCACCGTCGTAGCCCGACACGGCGAGTGCCCGGTCGGAGCCCATGATCCAGGTGACGCCGGACGTCAGCACGCACGCGATGAAGAGGATGGCCGACAGGTCGCCGAGCACAAGCCCGGCCCCCGTGAGGACCGGAACTCCCCCGGCGACATGGCCGCCGTAGACGGTGAACACCATCTGGATGGCATCGACGAAGCCGCCGAAGTTGGTCACCTGGCTGATCGGCAGGACGACCAGGATGCCGAGTATAGGCAGCGCATAGAGCACGAAGCTGAGCACCGCCGACCGGGCGATCCCGAAGGGCACGTCGCGCTTCGGGTTGATCATCTCTTCCCCCGCGCTGCTCGGCAGCTCGAACCCGACGTAGTTGAACAGCAGGAGGCCGACCAGGGCGACGAACCCGCTCTGCGACGGCTTGAAGCCACCGGCACTGAGCCCGTGCGCTCCATGCTTGGCGGCGAACACGATGACCGAGATGGTGAAGAGCCCCAGCAGTCCGAAGCGGGCGAACGCGCCGGCCGTCGGCAGCCACTTCCCGACGCTGAAGGACAAGATGGCGGCCAGAATGGATACCCACACGAACGCGATGGTGATGACGAAGAACCATGGAGTCGAGTAGCTCTGGCCGTGATTGAAGAAGACCTGGATGGCCGTGATCGCCGAAAACGCCAGCGTTCCCCCGATCCACACCGGGTTCGTCACCCAGTAGAGGAAGTTGTTGACCGCACCCGCGAGGTGCCCGAAGGCCAGGCGGGTCCACAGATACGGACCCCCCTCCTGCGGAAATGCTGTGCCGAGCTCAGCGAACAGCAGGGCCTGGGGCACGAAGAAGGTCACTGCGAAGACGATCATCCAGGTGAAGGCCTCGCCGCCGCTGGACGCCACGGACGCGATCGTGTCGACGCCCACGATCGTGCACACGAGGAAGAACAGGATGTCGAACCGGCCGAAGTGGCGCTGCAGCTTCTGGCGTTCGGCCGCTGCGGCGGTGGTGATCGGCGGGTCGAGGGTCGCGGTCATGGGCCGTCCTCCGTCCTCGGGCTACCAGCACGATCTTGGCCAGTGCGCAATTCACCGAGATGTCCGGATGATTACCGATTGATGAATGCGCAGGCACGCGGCCAGCGGTCCGGCAGCCGAGGGCAGGGCCGCAGCACGGGGACAAATGACAAGACGACCCCGGTGCGCTAAGCACAGAGGCCGACGGTTTCTCGCGGGGGTTCCAGGGGGGTCGCCCCCCTGGGAAAATACTCCGGCCCGCCGCGAAGTTGATCGAAGATCAACGAGCATGACGGGCCGGCTCGTGGAGGTGGCGGGAATCGAACCCGCGTCCTTCGCTACATCACCAGGGCTTCTCCGAGCGCAGCCTGCTTCGCTTTTCTCAGCCCCGGCGGTCCGGCAGGCCAGCCGCCGACGGGCTCAGTCGCTGTTGGATGTCCCGCTCAGTCCCGCGACCGGGCTGTGCGGTGGATCCTCCTTGCTGATGCCAGACACCGGGCCGGAGGCTTTCCCGGGCTGACAACCCCTAACTCGCGGTTATTTAGGCCGCGAGGGCGAGGTGAGTGCGATTAACATTGGCACTTGTAAATGTGCGGTCACAGTATTAACGAGGTTATGTCCGCCGTCCTCGGCTCGCTTCCCCTGGATCAACTACCGAAGTCGAAGCCAGTCACCCCCTATTGAGTTGTACGGCGCCAGCCGCGGCGACGCGGCGTCCACCACAGCTGACGCTACCTTGTCGAACACCCGCCAGCCAACTGCGATTCCCGGCCGTGGTCCTGAAGCTGGACCCACGCTGGCTGAGCTGGGCGCCTCGGCGCGTGACCGGCACTCCCGCCACACACAGGATGCCCGACGGTTACCCGCAAAGCGGGCTCCATCGGGCATCCCCGGTGGTGATGAGATACCCCCGTGGACGCTGGCGGTGGCCGAAGTGCGCCCACGGGGGCTTGACCGGCAGGGTCGGGGCCGGCCTGTGAAGACCGGGCCTCCCCCGAGATGAGGCCCGGTTCTCATCACGGCGACTGGGCCGCAACCCCCCAAGCGACACTCAGTCACCTGGTAAGACGTCGATTAGTATCGCCACGGTTGCTTTACGTAACCAAAATCTCGGTCACTTTCCGGCTACGGGCTCGCCAGCGCGCGCGCCCGGGTCAGCCGGCCAGGCCGGCGAGGAACGCGGCGCCCAGCGGGACCGCCGAGGTGGACGGCGACTTGGTCAGTTCCAGCACAGCGAACGCCACATTCCCCTGGTACCCGACGAACCAGCTCGCCCACAGCTTCGATCCGGCCGCCGCCGGCGCGTTCCCGACCTGCCCGTAGACCGGTGCCCCCGCGAGGTCCGCCTGCTGGGCCGCGCCGGACGTAACGGTGGCCCGCATCAGCGCGCGCAAGATGCTAACGGTCTGCAGGCCGGCCACCGCCCTAGGGGCCAGGCCGGGATCCGGCGGGTCGGTGATGAGCACGGGCGGGTGCCGGACACCGGAGTCCACTCCCGCCGCGATGAGCGCCATGGCCAGCGGGCTCACCTGCACGCCCCCCTGGCCGATGGTGTCACCGGCCAGCCCAGCGTCGCCGCCGGAGACCCGCAGCGATCCGGAGAACGCCGCCAGCGGCAGCTTCCAGCCCGCGCCCAGGCCAAAGGCGGTCGCCGACGAGGCCAGCTGGCTGGCGCTGAGCCTGCGGGAGAGCCCGGTGAACGCCGTGCCGCAGGCCTGCGCGAAATCGGTGCTGAACGGAGGCTGGGTGCCGAGGGAGGGCTCCGCCGGCACGTTGATGAAGATCCGGCCGCCGACATCGCTGCTGCTGGTGCACGGGATCGGCGAGTTCACCTGCAGCCCGCTGGACAGCAGGGCGTCGGTGGAGACGATCGTGAAAGCCTGCCCGGGCTGGTAATGCCCCGCGAGCGGATCAACCCGCGGCATGCCCGCCACCGCGTGATCGGCGACGGCCAGGATATGCCCGGTCGATGACACCGCCACGATCGCGGCGGCCGCGGACCTCCCGGCGAGGGCCGCCGTCGCCGCGCTCTGGACTCGTGAGTCGATGGTCGTCCGCACTGTGCTCCCGGTGCGGCCCGGCCACCGGGCCAGCACCGCCACCTGACGGCCCGCTCCGTCCTCGGCGACGACCTCGGTGGCCGAGGAACCCGCCAGCTGCCGCTGGAACAACTGCTGCAGGCCGGACTCGCCCACGGTACTTCCCGGGCGGTAGGCCACACCGTCATCGCGCAGTGCGAGGGACGCCTCCGTCCCCACGGCCCCGGTGACATCGGGCGCGACGCTGTTGAACAGCCGCTCGCTGACCGGGTGGATGACGAGGCCGGGCACGTGACCCAGCCCCGAGCTGAGCTTCGCGTAGGACGCCGGGTCAAGGGTCACCAGCTTCAGCGTCGAGGACTGCGGCGCGGCCAGGATCACGCCGAGCACCTGGCTGGAGTCCAGCCCGGTCACCTGGCCAAAGGCCTGAGCTGTCGCCTGCGGGCTGGCCAGCTGGCCAGGAGTCACCTCGGCGACATAGGCCGTGGAGGGAACGGTCAACGGCTGCCCGGCCGCATCGAGCAGCGGCGCCCGCGACGGCATGGTGGATACGACCGCCAGCCGGAGCCCGGGCCGCAGGCCGGGGTTGATGACGCTCGGGCTCCACACCACCTTCCAGCCCGCACTGGTCTTGCGCAGCTGGAAAGACCCCTGATAATTCCACGGTGCGCCGTCCTGGCCCAGGTCGACCGATGCCCCGAAATGGGCCACCGCGTTGCTGTTGCTCTGCGTGATCCGTCCCATGGTCAGGTAGAACGCGGCCGCACCCAGCTGCTGATAGGCGGCGCGCAGGGTGACGGTCACGGCGGCCGGATCGCCAGTCGTCATCCCGGCCGCCGTCCGGTACTGTCCCTGCCCCCAGGCGAGCAGGAAGGCCTGGACGGTCGGCTCGGCGGATGCGTCGCCGGAAAGCCCTCCGATGAGCGCGGCCACCGCCACTACCGCGACGACGGCCGCGGCGATCAATTTCGGCCGCGGTACCCGAGCACGCAGCCCGCTCACCCCGCCCCCCCTGGACCGTGTCCCCCCGGTGCCGCGTTTCAGTGAGGCGCGCTCACCGACGGCGAGCTGCGGCACGCGCCTGACTGCGACGAAGGGCGCAACGTGCCCGCGGGCGGCTGCGTGCGCCCCTCGCCTACGGTAGGAGGCCATGCCCCGCCTCCCTGCTAGCCCCGCCGCCTGAAGGCACGCTCCACCTCCCGGGCGGCGTCCCGCTGCGCCAAATCATGACGCTTGTCATAAGTCCGCTTGCCCTTGGCCACGGCCAGCTCAACCTTGACCTTGCCGTCCTTAAAGTACAGCTCCAACGGCACCAGTGTCAGGCCACGCTCCGCTGTCTTACTGGCCAGCCTGTCGATTTCCTTGCGGTGCAGCAGCAGCTTGCGCGGGCGCCGGGGCTCGTGGTTTGTCCATGTCCCCTGCGTGTACTCGGGGATGTGCACGCCATGGAGCCACAGCTCACCGTCGGCGAACTGGCCGAACCCGTCGGTGAGAGAGGCCCGCCCGGCACGCAACGACTTCACCTCGGTTCCGGTGAGCACCAGCCCCGCCTCGACGACGTCCTCAATGGTGTAATCGTGCCTGGCCCGCCGGTTACGGGCGATGACCGTCCGTTCCTGCCCTTTTGCCACAGCTCTAGGATGCGCCGGCGTCACGCGCGGAGGTAACGCCTGAGCGTGAGGAACGAGGTGGCGCCGCACAGCAGCACCGCCATGACCATGGCCAGCACGATGACTTCGATCAGGTCGGCCAGGCTGAGTTGCACGTTGTACGGGAAGTACTGCTGGAGAGTGTCGAGGCCCAGCGTCTTCACCGCGATGAGCAGCGCGGACGCGATCAGCCAGCCGAACATGCCGGCGATCACCCCCTCGACGAGGAAGGGCAGCTGAACATAGAAGTTGGACGCGCCGACCAGGCGCATGATGCTGGTTTCCCGGCGCCGGTTGAACGCTGACAGCCGGATCGTGTTCGCGACCAGCAGGATCGCGGCGATGACGAGGATGATCGCGACGGCGATGACCGCATTCCGCGCCCCGTCCAGCAGCTTGTAGAAGTTGGCCAGGATCGACTGGGCGTTCACGATGTTATCGACACCCGGCCGGCCCTGCACCGTGCCGGCCACCACGCCGAAGTCGGACTGGACGTTGCGCAGCTTCACCTGGTAGGAGTCCGGGATCTCACCCGGGGAGACCAGCCTCGCGAACGACTTGTCCTGCGAGAATTCCTGCTTGAAGTGCTGGAAGGCCTGCGCCTGGGACTCGTACTGGATACTCTCGACGCCCTGCGACTTCAGGGCCGTCAGGTCATTCTTGATCTGCTGCTTCTCCGCGGCCGTGGCCGGGCCGTTCGCCCGGCACTGCGGGCTCGGGCTGGTGGCGGTGCACATGTAGATGGACAGCTGGACCCGGCCCTGCCAGTAGGTTCTCGTCTGATTGACCTGCTTGACGAACAGCAGGCCGGTGCCGAGCAGCGAGAGGCTGATGGCGACAACGACGACCAGCGCAACCGTCATCGTCAGGTTGCGCCGGAGGCCAGTCCAGACCTCTTGCAAAACGAACTGTGCGCGCATGGTCGTTGATTCCTCGGTAATCCTCGGTATCTAGTACCGCCCAAGCCCCCGCCCGGCGGGCGACGGTCGCCCGCTGGCCCGGTCAGTACGCCTGGCCGTACACTCCGCGCGACTGGTCGCGCACGACTTTGCCGTACTCCAGCTCGATGACGCGCTTGCGCATCGAGTCCACGATCGCCGCGTCATGGGTAGCCATGACGACCGTGGTCCCCGTTCTGTTGATACGGTCCAGAACTTTCATGATCCCGATAGAGGTGGCTGGGTCGATGTTTCCGGTGGGCTCATCCGCCAGCAGGATCATCGGCCGGTTCACGAACGCCCGGGCCATCGCCACCCGCTGCTGCTCGCCACCGGACAGCTCATCCGGCATCCGGTCGTGCTTGCCCTCCAAGCCGACCAGGTCCACAACCTCGGGGACGACCTTACGGATGAAACGCCGCGGCTTCCCGATGACCTGGAGCGCGAAGGCGACGTTCTGGTAGACATTCTTGTTCGGAAGAAGCCGGAAATCCTGGAACACGCAGCCGATCCGGCGCCGCATGTACGGGACCTTCCAGTGGGTGAGCCGGGCCAGGTCCTTCCCGGCCACCTGGATCTTCCCGTTGGTCGGGTTCTCCTCCTTGAGGACAAGCCTCAGGAACGTCGACTTGCCCGAGCCTGACGGCCCGACCAGGAAGACAAACTCACCCTTCTCGACGTCGATGTTGACGTTCTCCAGAGCCGGGCGGCCCTGATTCGGGTACATCTTGGTGACGTTATCGAAGTGGATCACAGGCCGCTCACCAACTTCCGGCTGCGCGGCCACGGAACAGGCCGCCTTCCGGCCTTCCCGGCACGATCGGTCTGTCCGGTTTGGCCAGGGGACAGTCTAGGGGGGAAACTGGCCTGGAACGTCCAACACCGCCGAAGTGACCGGTCGGGCGCCGGCTGGAAGGGACTGACATGAGCTGCGAACACCTCATTTGCGCGCAGTGCGCTGGGCCGGTTGTCGAGGGACGCTGCGCTGCCTGCCAGGCATCGCGGGCGCAGCTGCACCACCGGCCGGCCGGCCTGAGCCTGCCCATCGTGGCCGCATTGATCCTCACGCTGCTGCTCGTTACCCTGGCGCTGCGGCTGGCCCACTGACCCTCCGGCCACCCGGAGCCGGCGGTCATCTGCCATCGGGCTGCTTGCGCAGCCACCGGATCTCGGCCTCGATGAAATCGTCGATCTCGCCATCCATGACTGCCGCGGTGTTCCCGGTCTCGTAGCCGGTGCGCAGGTCCTTGACGTTCTGGTACGGGTGTAGCACATAGTTGCGGATCTGGGTCCCCCAGCTGCCCGCCCCATCCCCGCGCAGCTCCTGCATCTTGGCCGCCTGCTCGGCCCGCTTACGCTCCAGCAGCTTGGCCTGGAGCACCGCCATGGCGCTGGCCCGGTTCTGGATCTGGCTGCGCTCGTTCTGGCAGGAGACCACGATCCCGGTCGGCAGGTGGGTGAGCCGGACCGCGGAGTCGGTGGTGTTCACACCCTGCCCGCCCGGCCCGGACGACCGGAACACGTCCACCCGGATCTCGTCCTCGGGGATGTCGATGCGGTCGGCCTGCTCCACCACGGGGATCACGTCCACCCCGGCGAATGAGGTCTGCCTGCGGCCCTGGTTGTCGTACTTGGAGATGCGCACCATCCGGTGCGTGCCGTGCTCCCCCCGCAGCGTGCCGTACGCGTACGGGGCCTTGATCACGAACGTGGTGGACTTGATGCCCGCCTCTTCCGCGTAGGAGGTGTCGTAGACCTCGCTGGAGTACCCGTGCCGCTCCGCCCAGCGCAGGTAGATGCGCCGCAGCCCCTCTGCCCAGTCCGCCGCGTCCGCCCCGCCGGCCTGCGCGTTGATCGTGATCAGCGCCTCGCGGGAGTCGTACTCGCCGGACAGGAGGGTCCGGACCTCGAGCTGGTCGATCTCCTTGCGCAGGGCCGCGAGATCACGGGTCGCCTCCTCGCGGGTGGGCTCGTCGTGCTCGCTCTCGGCCAGTTCGAACATCACCCGGGTGTCGTCGAGGCGGCGGCGCAGTCCGGTCAGCCGGCTCAGTTCCCCCTCGAGGTAGGACAGCCGGCGGGTGACCGCCTGGGCCCTCTCCTGGTCGTCCCAGAGCCCAGGGTCGGCCGCGCGCTCCCTCAGGCCGTCTGCTTCGCGCCGCATGGCCTCCGGGTCAAGGACGGACTCCACGCTGGTGAGGGTCGACGACAGTTCCGAGATTTCGTTTGCGGGATCGGTACCTGCCATGCGGGAAAGCCTACGCGAGCGCGGGCATTCGAAAGGACGATCGCCCGCCAACGGCGGCCCCGGATCTACGCTCCATGCGAAATCACGGACGTTCTGGCAGCGAACTGGCGTTCACCAGAGTGCGGATGGCACGCACCGCGACCGACAGCATCGCGACAGTGAA
>JAWWPY010000171.1:0-66194 GCA_033854735.1 Streptosporangiaceae bacterium
GTCGAGCAGGTCCAGCCCCATCCGGTTCATGACGTAGGCGCCGGCGACCCCCGCGTCCGGATCGGCCCACACCGCCGATCCGCCGAAGCCGTCGTGACCGAACGCGATCGGATTGGGACCGTAGTGGTGCTCCGGGCCAGACAGCCCGAACCCCAGACCGAACTCCAGCGGGATGCCGAGCACCAGGTCGGTGCACCTGCCCTGGCCGGTGGAGGCGGCCTTGACGGTGTCCTCGCAGATCAGGCGCTCCGATCCGTCCACCAGGGAGCCGAAGATCGTGGCCAGGGCCTGCGCCGTCCCGTGCCCGTTCGCGGCCGGGATCTCAGCCATCCGCCAGCCCGGCTCGTTGGCCTCATCACCGCTCAGCGGCGGATTGGCCAGCGCCGCCAGCGCGGCGGGATGGGCGTTGGCGTAGGCCGCGCCCCGCGCGGCCAGTTCCTCGTCGGTCGGCCGGACCCCCTGGATCTCGGAGCAGCGCTCCAGGTCACCCTCGGCCAGGCCGATCTCGAAATCAGCGCCCAGCAGGCCGGCTATCTCCGAGGCGAAGAATCTGCCGAGGTGCTCCCCGGTAACCCGGCGGACCACCTCGCCGACCAGGAATCCGAACGTGACGGCGTGGTATCCGCTGACCGTTCCCGGCTCCCACAACGGTTCCTGAGCGGCCAGTAGGGTCGTGATCTTCTCCCAGTCCTCGAGGTCCGCCGCGGTGATCGGGACCGTGAGCCCGGAGAGTCCGCTGCGATGAGACATCACCCAGCGCAGCGGGATGTCCCCCTTGCCGCCCGCCGCGAACTCGGGCCAGTACGACGCCACCGTTGCGTCCATATCCAGCCCGACGCGATCCATCAGGAGGTGCGCGCACAGCGCGGTCATCGGCTTGGTCGTGGACCAGACATTGGTCAGGGTGCCTTCCTGCCAGAGCCGGGTCCGGGCGGTATTGGCCCAGCCTGCCCACAGGTTGACCACGGGTTCGCCATGAGCGACCACCGCGACGCTGGCGCCGATCTCGTTACGCTCCGCGAAGTTCTCGACGAAGGCGTCCCGCACCGGCTCGTACCCCGCATCGCAGATTCCGTGGATCTCGGTCTCGGTAACGCTCATGCCGCCCTCTCGCGCTGTGCCTTCTCGCGCTGTGCCTTCTCGCGCTGTGCCTTCTCACGCTGTGCCTTCTCACGCTGTGTCCCGCAAGTGATTCTTCCCCCTCAGCCGGGCGCATCCGAACTGCGAAGAAAATTCTGGCCGAAAACTGTTGGCCCGGGGACCTGTGGCCCTCTTACACGTGAGCCCGCGATGAGGCCGGCGCCTGGCCGGCGCCACACGGAACCTGGAGGTACCCGATGTCCGCCAACTACCACCCCCGCCATGCCGGTCCCGCAAGTTACGTCAGCCACCCCTACCGTGCGCGCCACGCGCGCCCAGCCAGTCATGTCGTGCGCACCGGCCGCGCGGCCGGTCTGCTCGCGGTCGGGGTTACCGTCGTCGCCCTGTCGGCGTGCAGCCCGGGTGCGCCCCTCCCGAACCCGGGCCCGGCAGCGTCCGCCCAGGCGGTCGCGGCCCAGGTCCAGCAGGCCAGTTCCGGCAACCCGGCCTCTGGGCCGCACGCCTCAGCGACGTCCACCCGATAACGCGCGCAGACCAGCGGGCGGGATCACCGGCAGGCCCGGTGGCGGCCCGTCCTCGATGAGCCTGCGCAGCGCCTCGGTATCCAGGTGCTCAGCGACCAGGTCGCCGAGCGTATCGAGCCGGGCCTGACGCACGGCCGCGAAGTCAGTACCGGGGGCAACCCTGAAGTCGCGCCCGGCACGCTCGGCCACCTCAGTGAGGAACGCCCGCCGGAACACATCGTTTTCCAGGGTCCCGTGCCAGGTGGTGCCCCAGACGCCGGCGACCCGGCAACCGCCGGGAAACGGTTCCACACCCGGCCCCACCGAGGCGATCCCATGGTGTATCTCGTAGCCAGTGACCTCGGCGCCGTACGCCGACCCCCGCGGACGGCCCAGGACCTTGTCCCGGCCGAAGGTGACCCGGGCCGGCAGCAGCCCAAGTCCCTCGACGACACCCGCACCGGACTCGACCGGGTCGTCAATCTCACCCGCCAGCATCTGGTAGCCACCGCAGATGCCCAGTACAGGCCGACCCCTGCGGGCCCGCCCACTGATCGCCGCGGCCAAGCCGCGCTCGCGCAGCCACGCCAGGTCGGCCACGGTGGCACGGGTCCCGGGCAGCACGACCAGGTCGGCGTCGGCCAGTTCAGCGGGTGCCGTGGCCAATCTGACCAGCACCCCCGGCTCGGCGGCCAGCGCGTCCAGGTCGGTGAAGTTGCTGATCCGCGGCAGCCGCACCACGCTCACCCGCAAAACCTCATTACCCAACGAACCTTCCGCCGCGATTCCCGTCCCCCGTGCGCAGTCGAGACCGAGCGAGTCCTCCATGTCGAGCGCCAGCCCCTCACGCCACGGCAGGACGCCGTAGCACTGACGGCCGGTGAGCTCGGCCAGCATCCGCAGTCCCGGCGCGAGCAGGCCCGGGTCACCGCGGAACTTGTTGACCACGAAACCCGAGATCAGCGCCTGGTCCAGAGGGCTCAGGAGGGCGACCGTCCCGTGGAACGACGCGAAAACGCCGCCCCGGTCAATGTCCCCGACCACGATGACCGGCAGGTTGGCCGCCCGGGCCAGCCCCATGTTGGCGATGTCGGTGTCGCGCAGGTTGATCTCGGCCGGGCTGCCCGCGCCCTCGCAGATGACCACGTCGAACTCGGCGCGCAGCTGGGCCAGGCTGTCGAGGGCGACACCGAGCAGCCGCCCGGCGTGCCCGCGGTACTCCATCGCACCGACGTCGGTGTCCGGCTGGCCGAGCACGACGACATGTGTGCGCGTGTCGCTGCCCGGCTTGAGCAGCACCGGGTTCATCCGCGCGTCCGGCTCGATGCCGGCCGCGGCTGCCTGCATGGCCTGGGCGCGCCCGATCTCCGCGCCGCCGGCGGTCACGAACGAGTTGAGCGACATATTCTGCGCCTTGAACGGCGCCACCCTGACGCCCTGCCGGGCCAGCCAGCGGCACAGCCCCGCGGTGAGGACGCTCTTACCCGCGTCCGAGGACGTCCCCGCGACCAGCAGCGCGCCCTTCATGCCCCGCCCCTCAACGCGCGCCTGTTAGCGCTCTCTATAGCGCTCCGGCGTAGCCTGCTCACGGGACGACAATAGGCGGCCAGCTCCGTGGCCGGCCCGTCAACAGCGTGTGTCCATCATGTGACCTTGACCCTGCACAATGAATCACGGGCGCCTGTAGCTCAGATGGACAGAGCGGCTGCCTTCTAAGCAGCGGGTCGCAGGTTCGAGTCCTGCCAGGCGCACGCAATCGTCAGCCAGCCCAGGCCAGGTGAGAGAGCGTTTCCCCGCCCGGGGCAGTTGATCTTCACGAGGCTTGTTGGCCGTTCCGTGCGACTTTCGTGCCCGATGCCGCATCGATGGCGGGCCAGTCAAGCCGGAACCATACAACCCAGCCTGTCACCGGGTCACCGTCCCGGCCCCAGTCGCTCGCGATCTCACGCACGATGTCCAGGCCGTGGCCCCGCTCGCCCACGCGGCCGCCCGTGGTCGCCCATAGGCCGCCACAGTCCGCGACCTCCGCCCAGATGTACTCACCCTCGTGGACCTCGGCGTGCACGGTGAACAGCCCATCCGGCTTGCGGCTATTGGAGTGCAGTACCGCATTGGCACAAATTTCCGAGATCAGCAGGACCGCGTCATCCACCATCGGGCAGCCCTCCAGAACCTCGGCGAGGAAGGCTCTGGCGTGGCGCACATGGGCCGGCTTCCCGGCATAGCTCCGGCGGCATCTCCAGGACGATTCCGATGTCATGACGCGCAGCGGCGCGTTACCTGCTCGGCCATAGGTGCCTCCTGTCACCGTCGGGCGGGCCTTTGTCACGTACGGTTGGTGCCGAGATCAGCCAAGCAAGATCCAGCCGAAACGAGCACCCCTAACGAACGGCCCCGTTAGACCCCTCATGGACCCCCAGGCGCCTCATGACGCAGAAGATCCCGAATATCCAGCTTCGCGCGTGGCGTGACTCCAACCACCTCACCCGCGTGGGAATGGCGGGCGCCCTCAACCGGACCGACACCGGCCAGCAGGCGAGGCTGAACTGCGATGAGAAGCGGCGCTGTCGTGCCCCGTGACGCCTTGCAGGCGGAAGCCGAGATCTTCGACACCCTCGAACTCACCGGCCTGGCCGAGATCTCCGGCATCGGCGCTGGCACCATGGAATCCCTGAACGAGACGGCCGACCTGCTGTGCCGCGCCTACCCGAGCACCCCAGCAGCCACGCTGCGCGACCGGACCAAGAGACGGCTGCAGCACGTCATCCGGCTACTCGGCGGCCGGTCCACCCTTGACCAGCACCGCGAGCTGCTGGTGGTCGCGGCCTGGTTGGCTGTACTCCTCGGCTGCCTCCACTACGACCTCGGCGAACGCGAGGAAGCCGAAGCCGCCCGCCAGGCCGCCTACCAATGGGCCAAGCAGGCCGGGCATGGCGAACTCATGGGCTGGGCATTCGAGATGAGCGCCTGGTTCGCCCTCGTCGAAGGCCGCTACGAACAGCTCATCGAGTTCGCCCAGGCCGGCCAGACCATCGCCGGAACCGGCAGCGCCGGGGTTCAGCTGGTCCTGCAAGAAGCGAAAGGCTGGTCACGGCTCGGCGATCACAAGCAAGCCGACGCAGCCTTAAACCGCGGCGCCGAGATGCTCGGCCGCATGCCAGTCCCAGACCACCCCGAACACCACTTCGTGTTCGACCATACAAAATGGATCTTCTACGCTTCGAGCTGCTTCGTCTGGCTTGGCGACAATGACCGCACCGAAGAGCACGCCGCTGAAGTCATCGCAAAACACGCTCGGCCTGACGGCACGTCCAACGCCCCGATGCGCACCGCCCAGGCCCGCATAAACCTCGCCATCGTCGCCGCTCGCCGGGGCGAACTCGACCAAGCCGTGGCCTACGGCGAGAGCGCCTTCGAGTTCGAACGCCAGAGCCTGACCGCACTCGTCAGCAGCTCGGCCGACCTCGACAACATCCTCCAGCAGCGCTACCGAGACGAACAACTCGCCCGCGACTTCCACGACCGCCATCTCCACGTCCGTCGGGTCCTCGAATCCAGCGAATCAGGCCGCGCTTGACATTGCGCGCAAACGGTCACCGGGTCGGGCTGGCGTGATCGCTGACTACGGCGCATTGTTTATCTGGACAACTTTTGCTGCTGGATGCCCGATTCTGGGCGATTCCTGGCTCCTGGATTGCTGGGGTCAGGCCTGATTCTCGGGCGTGTCGCGGGGGTGCTGGCCCGTATCGGCGGGCAGGCGGTCAGCGGCGGCCTGCAGTTCGGCTGCGGCACCGTGGGTGAGTGGCTCGCCGTGGCCGAAGCAGGCGACCTCGGTGTCGAAGGTGGCCAGCCGCTGGAGCGACGCGGCTGCCTGGGCGCGGTTGACGTTGAATACCCCGCACATGACATGTCCGGCTGAGCTGCGCGCCACGGCGTCGCCGGTGAACAGTACCTGGTGCCGGGGAAGGTAGAGCGCGACGCTGCCCGGCGTATGGCCGGGCACCGCCACCGCTACGGCACCGTCGCCGAAGCTGAGCGCATCGCCGTCGTCCAGCTCCCGGTCAATCCGGGGCGGCACCACGGGTTCGGGCGGGAGCTGGCTCATGACCTGGTCGTAGATGGGCTGTTCCCAGTCGGCCAGGTCTGGTCCCGGCCCGGCCTCCTGGGCACGGATGAACGGCGCGTCGGCCCGGTGCGCGAGCACCTCTACCTCACCCCAGCCGGTGATTCCGGCTGCGGCGCCGATGTGATCGCCGTGGAAGTGCGTCAGCACCAGCCGCCGAAGGTCGGCGGGCTGGTATCCCGTCTCGCGGATCGCCCCGGCGATCAATGGCGCGGAGCCGGGCAGGCCGCTGTCGATGAGGGTCAGCCCGTCGGGGTCGTGCCACAGGTAGGCGTGCCCGACCGGGAAGCGCAGGAAGTACAGGCGCGGCAGCAGCTGGATGACGTCCATGTGGCAACGGTAGGCGGCTGCCATCCGGGCCTGCCCGGATGTTACGCCGTCGGCGGATCGGCTGCCGGCGGAACCGTTGCCCATTCAGTGCGTGTCTTCTGGCCGGCCGGGAGGTTCGCCGAGTTCGTTGAGCAGGCTCCGGATGCGGTCGGCGGCGCGCTGGTGACGGTCGGCTTCACGGTCCCAGCCGCGGACTCGGGCGTCGCCGGCGAGTTGCCTCTCCAGGCACAGGCGGTCCCGGAGCCGCGGCGCGTATCAGGGGGTGGTGACGAATTCGCGCAGGCCAGGTAGAACTCGCACTCGCACGGGCCTTCCTGTGGGAGGCGCAGGCAGTGCCCGAGTTCCAGCCCGAGCAGCCTGCGCGTAATGACTGGCTACGAGACCGGGCTCGTCAGCCCTGGCTGTGCTCCGCTGGCCAGGGGCGCAGGCCGTAGCTCGGCCGCGGGCTGGCCCGCAGCGAGGGGGTGCTCATCCTCAGCGAGGCTGGCGGCCCGCCAGGCCAGCCAGCCGAACCCGATGAGCCCGGCCGTCATCAGCACCAGCGGGAGCACCGATCCGGTTACCGGATGCCAGCTTCCGAGCAACGGGTTGAGTGTGTGGCGGGGGCCGATACCGGACTGCCATCGGTCCATCACCCAGCCGAGGCTGATCAACTGGACGGGCAGCAGCACCACGATCATCGTCCGGATGATGCGGGCCTGCCAGATCGCGGTCAGCCGGCCAGATCGTCCGGTGATGAAGGCGGCCAGCATCGGGATGGCGGCCGCCAGCGGGAGTATGTATCGTCCCTGGAACGAGAAACCGAACCTGCTCGCGGCCGAGACCTCGAAGAGCACAGGAATGGCCAGCGTCCCGGTTGTCAATACCGCGAGCCGCCACCGCTCGGCCCATGTCCCCCATGCGAAGGCGGCCGCGAGCAGCAGGCCAATTGCAACCCCCCAGATCACCAGGATCAGGCTCGGCGGCTTCGTGTCGTAATAGGAGAAGCCGTCAATCATCTCCTCGATAACTCTGAGCAGCCGGCCGGAAGGCTGCAGCTCGGTGTGCAGTATGAACCCGGTCGTGTACTTGCCGTGCGCGATATTGCCGATATCGCTCACTTTTGAGGTAATTGTCCATAGCTCACCAAGCGCGCACGAGGCCACCACGCCAGCGAACCACCACCGAGCCGAACGCCGTCTCCATAGCTGGCGGACCTGCGCCTGGGACGGCGGGAGCAGCAGGATCACCAGCAGGCCCGCGATGAGTTCCGGCCCGATAGCCCGGAACTGGCCGATTCCGATGGCCGCTAGTGCCGCGCGGCGCAGCCACCTCTGAGCATGCGGGGAGTCCCCGTCGAGCAGCAGCGGAATTGCCGCCGCCGCAAGCGAGATACCCGCCGCGATTTCCAGCGAGTTAGGGTTCACCGCGCCAGTCAGCTCGAAAAAGGCAGGCGTGGCGGCGAGGAAAAGGCCAGCGATCAACAGCCTCGAGCGGCGCCACTCAAGGCAGCTCAGCCAGGCCGACGCCAGGAATGCGGCGCATAGTGCCGCGCTGACCAGCCGGGCCAGCAGAATTCCGGTCCAGTTGGGCCAGAGAACGAGCGGTTCCCCGACGGCTGCATAGTAGACGGGGTTGTACCGGCCCGCGCCGGTGATGACCGTGGCCGGCGTATTCCCGCCGCCGCCAGGGACTGGGGCGCACGCCGCACTGCGGGCTGGGGCCCAGTGGTAGCAGTAGCCGTACGTGGCCGTGGGGGCGCCGCCCGAAACCAGGCCCTTGGGAACAGTCTGATACGCGCCGACGTTGCCCAGGCCCGGCTTGGTCGCTGGTTTGGCGAAGATCTGCCCTTCGGCCACCCCCGCTGCCCTGATCAGGTGCCGCACCTCATCGGGTGCTCCGTCGTACGGGCTGGCGAAGACCCAGGACGCGCTAATCAGGAAGAACACCAAGAACGCTAGCGACCACGCGCGGCTGGCCCGATCCGGCCTTACGGCGCCCAACGCGTCGCACTCTCCTAATTTTCAGTGAGATTCCTGTTACGAGCCCCGGTAAGCCGCCTGAACACGCCAATGTCACCCATGGCACCCACGACCACAGTCGATCGGGTTTGTACCCTGGTGACGAGAGGTGGAACGCCGCTCCTAGCGAACTTCGCGACAGTATAACGTGACAAACATCGCGATTTATCGGATGTTTAGTGTCGCAGACCTTAAATTCGGCCCATAATTGGGTCAAGAGATCTCCATCTATGGCAATGGCCGTCCTATATGGCGGCGCATCGCTGGTCGCCCGTGCGAGAGCTACGGCGGAGCCGGCCGGGGACGCTGGGATCGTATGGCATCCTGTTACGGTGGCGACGGGTCATCTTCGGCATAGTGGGCCTGCGGCCGCTACGCGGCATGGGCTGAGCAAGGTTCCGCAAATCACGGTCTTCTTCTGGATCGTCAAGGTGCTGACCACCGGCCAGGGCGAGGCAGCGGCGGACTTCCTGTTCTTCCGGTTTGGTCCGGTGGTAATCGGTGCCCTGGGCACCATCGGCCTGGCGGGCGCACTGGTGCTCCAGTTCCGCGCGCGGCGGTATATCGCCTGGATCTACTGGCTGGCGGTCGACATGGTCAGCGTGTTCGGCACACTGGCTGCGGACGGCTTGCACATCAAGCTGGGCGTCCCTTACGACGTGTCCACCCCGTTCTTCGCGGTCGTGCTGGCTGTCATCTTCGCCGTCTGGCATGCGACCGAGAAGACGCTGTCCATCCACAGCATCTACACCTGGCGTCGAGAGGCGTTCTACTGGGCCACGGTGATGGCCACGTTCGCGCTGGGCACCGCTCTGGGCGATCTGACCGCGGTCACGTTCCACCTGGGCTTCCTGGCCTCGGGCGTCTTGTTCGCCGTGGTGATCGCTATCCCCGCCGTGGCTCACTGGCGGCTGGGCATGAACTCGGTGCTGGCCTTCTGGTTCGCGTATATCGTGACCCGGCCGCTCGGCGCCTCGTTCGCGGACTGGCTCGGGTTGCCACACAGCCTGGGCGGCCTGGGGCTGGGCCGCGGGCCGGTCAGCCTGGTCGCGACGTTCGTGATCATCGGCTTCGTCAGCTACCTGGCCGTGACTCGCAAGGATGTTGAATATGTCGCGTCGCGGCCGCCCGCCCGGGGCGGACCGGCCCGGGGCGGACCGGCCCGGGGCCGAGCCACCCGAGGCCGGCACGCCGCCTGACCGCTAGGGCGTGTCCGTGGATCTTGGTGGATGTCTGGGCGCCGATCCGCGCCGCTGAAGATCCCTAACTGGTTCCGCGCACCCGGCGCCGCCACAGGAACCAGCCGGTCCCGGCGAGCACCACGATGGCGCCGGTCACGATGCCAGCGATGGCGCCCGGGGACGTAGCTGCGCGATCGGCAGCCTTGGGCCGGTCGCCCGGAGGAGTCGCGGCAGCCGTGCCGGGAGGCGCCGCGGGGCTGGTGGTCGAAGAGCCAGGAGCAGTCGCGGTGAAGGCGACAACCTGATACGCGGTGGGGACGAGCAGCAGGCCGTCGCCAACGCTCGGAGTCGGGAAATGGTTGGCGAGTGCGCCGATGGATACCTGCTGCCGCACCCGGCCGGTGGCCGGACTGAGCCCGTACAGCGTGTCTTTGGCGATAGTCCAGACCAGGCCCGCGGCCATGATGGGCGGGCCGCCGCCGGTCCCGGAACTCCACACCAGGTGCAGCGCGGCCGGGGCTTTCACCGCCCGCACCGCGATGATGCCGCCCGCGCAGGGCAGGTAGACCGTCGTGCCGACCACCGCGCTGCCACCCCATATGCCGTCGCCACAGGCCGATCCCAGCGTGGCCAGCTGCCCGCCGATGCCGCCGAGGTGCGCACCGTCGAGGAGGTAGATGATGCCGGCCTTCCCGGCCAGCATCACCTGCCCGTCGGACAACGGCACCGGCTCAGTCGACATATCGAGATCTTTGGCGTTGTCCGACGCCCACGTGCTCGGCGCGAAGAACTGCAGCAGCCGCAGGCCCGGCGACAGATCAAGGGCCGAGTCGCTGTCGTCGTAAGCGCCGGCCTCCGAGCGGACCGAACCGTTCCCCACGGTGACCAGGAGATGACCGCTGCGATCGACAGCCGGTGCCGCCCCGGCCATCCAGATCGCCCCCTGCGACTGGCCGGCCGCGGCGTCCACGGTGAAGATGACCGGCTGTCCGCCCGTTTCGGGCACCGCTTCCAGCCGGCCCCGGTAGCTGGCACAGTCTCCGTCGTTGCCGCCGAACCCGAACACCACCTGGCCCGCATCGAGGGTCAGGCCGGTGCGCTGCAGCAGCGCCGCGGGATCCGCTCCGGCCGGGTCCACGTTCTGAGTCATCTCGCTCCGGCCTGAGGCCACGGCCAGGCCGACCACGATGTGGGCCGGCTTTCCCCGCACGAGTTCGTCGGCCACCACGAAGATCTCGCCCCGGGACTGATCGATGACCGGTGTACCCGTGATTCCCACCGTGGGCCCGATGTCGCCACAGGGAAGAGACTTGGACGGCACCGGGGTGCCGACATGCGTGGCCCAGACCACCCGGCCCGTGGCGGACGAGAGCGCGTACACGGTGTCGTTTTCTGTTGCCACATAGATTCGCCCCAACGAAACGAGAGGCTCACCGTAGATCTCTCCATCGAGAGTGGGTGAAGTCCACGCGCGGGCCGAGGTGTCCACGGCGGTTACCGGCTCCCCGACGCCGGTGCCGGCGACATCGTGGTGGTACACCGTCCAGGAGCTGGCGTCACTGGGCGGCGAGGCCAGGGTGGCCGCCGCGCCATGCCCGGCTCCAAACACCAAGACCACCGGGACGGAGGCCAGGGCCAGCCATCCGGTCGCTCGCGGCGAACTGCGCGGCCAGCCTGTCATGGCTGAACGATAGCGCGCAGTGATCATTCCCGTCCGGGGAGCGCCAACCCTTCGGGTGGCCGATGAAGGTGACGGCCCATCACCAGCCACGCGCGTAGCGTACATAGCAAAGAAAGTCGCTTACCTGTTCGGCAGGAGATCCGGATGAGCCGCATCATCGACGGCAAGGCCATCGCCGCTGCCATATCGCAGCGGTCCGCCAAGTTGGCTGCTCTCCTGCGCGAGAGGGGGACAACGCCGACCCTGGCCGTGGTCGTCGCCACCGACGACGAGGGAGCCGCCTGGTATCTGCGGTCCATCGGTTCCGCCGCCGCCCGGGCTGGCATCGACTCCCAGGTTCACCGGCTGCCCTCGGCCGCCGACCGGGCCGAAATCGCCGGGCGGCTTTCGGAGTTGTCGCAGGACCCTGCCGTGCACGGGATCATCTGCCAGACCCCGCTTCCGGACGGCCTGGACCTGGCCGTCATCGGTTCGGCCATCACGGTCGGCAAGGATGTCGATGGAGCCAATCCGCAGTCTCTTGGCATGCTCGCCGCGGGCGTGCCGGGTGCCTTTCCCCCGGCGACGGCCGCGGCCGTGCTGGAGATCCTGATCCGCGAGCATGTCCCCCTGGAGGGCCAGCGAGCCGTGGTGATCGGCCGTTCCACCATCGTCGGCAAGCCGACAGCGCTGCTTCTGCTGGCTCAGCACGCCACGGTCACGATCTGCCACTCGCGAACGCGGGACCTGCCCGAGGTATGCCGGGAAGCCGACATCCTCGTCGTCGCGGCGGGACGGCCGAAGATGGTCGGCGCCGAATACGTGGCCCCGGGTGCCGTGGTGATCGACGTCGGCATCAATGCCACCGATGGCGGCGGTGTCGTCGGTGACGTCGACACCGACGCCCTCGCCGGTATCCCGTCAGCGGTCACCCCGGTCCCGGGCGGTGTCGGCCCGGTGACGACCGCGCAGCTGATGCACCACACGATCCGCGCCGCGCTCAGCGCCAGTTCAGTGGACGAGCCAGGTTGCGATCTCTAAGTTGTGCCCGGACGATCTTGTCAACGAGCAGAACGGCGAGGCCGACTACAAGAAGATCGCTGCTCTTCTTAGATCAAGTCGTGCTGAAACTCAGCGGGGAGCAGCTCTCAGCAGTTCCCCCGGGGCCCCGGCGGGCAGGACGTGTTCTGGTCTTCGTGGATCGCGCCACCCTGGGCCGGCCCGTCGCCGGTCTGGTTGGCTTCTGCGGCGATGCCGGTGAGAAGCCAGTTGAGCCCGGTCTCGAAAGTGAGCTCGTCGTTCTCGTTGTGCAGCAAACCCGCAGCGCCGATGCCGGCGAGGTTCGGGAAGTTGCCCGAGTCAGCGAGGCCCTGTAGGTATGCCTCGGCCGCGGCCCGCCAGCCGGGGTCGTTTGCGGTATTCCCTTCGCTGTGGTCCCGGGCGGGGCTGGTGTGGGCGTGGCCCATGGCGTAGGTGTCCACAGCGCGCAGGATGGCCAGTCTTTTCGTCCAGTCGATGCCGAGCGCGGCGGTCGCTTCGAGCGACTGCTCGGCGTGGCGCATGAGGTTCGGCCCGATCAAGGCCTGCTGCCCGGCCGCAGTGACCGTCCACGGGTGGGCCAGGCACACCGCGTGCAGGGCGTGGGCGAGGGCAGCGAGCGCGTCGCGCCAGTCATGGGGGATCTCGTCGAGCACTGCTCCGGCGACAACCTCGTCCACCATCAGGTCCATCAGTTCGTCCTTGCGGGCGAAGTAGCGGTAGAGGTCCATCGGCCGGGTCTTCAACGCCGCAGCTACCCGGCGGACCGACACGGCATCGAGTCCGTGGGTGTCGGCGAGATCGATCGCGGCCGCGACGATCGCCTCTCTGGTCGGGCGCTCGCGCTTTTCCTTCGGGAGCCGGGTCCAGATCAGCCCGGCTGGCGCCGGCCCCTGGGCCGGGTCTGACGTGCCGGAATCCTGGCCAGGTGAAGTGGATGTCACGGGATCCATGATACACCGTCCAGTTCTGATACAGTGTATCTAAATCGAGGCAGCGTATCAGCCAGATCGGAGCGGTCATGAGCACTGAAGCGAAAAGTTCGCCCCCAGGGGGCGCCGCGGCGATCCTGGCGCTAGCGGCCCTGGCCTTCGCCCTGGCGCAGACCGCCGTGATCCCGGGCATGCGGGGCATGGCCCAGTCGCTCGAGACCAGCACCGAGACCGTGTCCTGGGTGCTCACCGGCTACCTGGTGGCCGCCGCGGTGCTCACCCCGGTGGTGGGCCGGCTCGGGGACATGTTCGGTAAGCGGCGCATGCTCTTGGTCGCGCTTGCGTTCTTCGGCGCTGGTGGAGCGGTGGCAGCCGTAGCCCCGAACGTCTGGATTGTCGTAGCGGCCCGCGTACTTCAGGGTGTCGGCGGCGGCGTCTTCCCGCTGTGCTTCGGCATCATCAGCGACAGCTTCCCGGAGGAGCGCAGGCCAGGGGCGCTGGGCCTGATCTCGGCCATCGCCGGCGTGGGCGCCGGAGGCGGGCTCCTGCTGGGCGGCCTGCTGATCGACCACGCCTCCTACCACTGGATCTTCTGGTCCGGGACGATCATGGCCGGACTGGCGATCATCGGGGTCGCCGCCCTGCCCGCCTCAGGCGAGCGCACCCCGGGGAAGATCGACTACGTTGGCAGCGTGCTGCTCGGCGCAGGTATCACCGCGCCGCTGATCGCCTTGACCAAGACCACCCAGTGGGGCTGGGGCAGCGCCCGCACGCTCGGCCTCATCGGCGCCGGCCTGGTCATCCTGGTGCTGTTCGGCCTGTTCGAGCGGCGGGTGAAGGCGCCACTGGTGAACATGTCGGTGTTCGCCCGCCCGACCGTCCTGGTCACCAACATCACCACCCTGCTGGTCGGCTTCGCGATGTTCGGCGCTTTCGTCCTGGTCCCGCAACTGGCCGAGACGCCCAAGATTTCCGGCTACGGATTCGGGCTGGGCGCCACCGGTGCCGGGCTCCTGCTGCTCCCCGCCTGCCTGGCGATGCTCGCCTTCGGGCCCCTGTCCGGCAGGCTCGGCCTCCGTTTCGGCGCCCGGGTGCCGCTCATCTTGGGCGTGCTGATCTCCGCGGCAGGCCTGGCCCTGGAAGCCGCCAGCCATGCCTCCGAGGGGGCCGTACTCGGATACTCGATCGTGGTGTTCGCCGGCGTCGGCCTCGCCTTCGCGGCCATGCCCAACCTGATCGTCGGCGCAGTCCCCCGGTCCATGACCGGCGAGGCCACCGGCGTCAACGCCCTCATCCGGTCTCTCGGCTCCTCTGTCGGCTCTCAGGTCGCCACGACCCTCCTCGCGGTCGGCGTCACGGCCGCGCACCCGCTGCCCCTCGACAGCGCGTTCACCAAGACCTTCGCCATCGGCGCAGGCGCGGCCGTGGCCGCGGGCATCGCCGCGTTCTTCATTCCGCGCGCCGCCGCCGAGCCGGCCGCCGTCGCGGCGGCGCCGCCCGAGCGCACCGCCGCGGTGGTGGTGGCAGAACCGGCCGGGCCTCGCGCCTAATGACCTGGGGGGAGTAACGGTCGTGTCCCCCAGGCCGAGTTCCCGGTCAGGCCAAACGCTCGACATAGGTATCAGAACGGAAGGAGGGTCGCATGCCTGCTCTAGTGGCGGTGCTGGTCTACTGGTTTCGCGTGCTTCGCCGGCCCATGGATGTACGACTCAAGCGCCGCCACGTCGGGGGTTCCGCGGTTCTCACTCTCGGGGCCGGCATGATCGTGCTCTGGGTCCAAGAACGGCCGATGACCCTGCCCGGCAGGTATAGGTGGGGCGAACTGGCCGGCGTGATGGCGGTTTACCTGTTTACCTGGTCGCTGATCCTGGCTACCCGCGCGCGCTGGCTGGAGCCGTGGTTCGGTGGCCTGGACCGCATGTATCTCTGGCACAAGCGGGCGGCCATCGCCGGGACGTTGCTGGTCCTCCCGCACTTTACCGTGACCGGCGCCGCGCCCGGCCGACCGGCGAACACGGCCGGCCTCGCGTTGGGCGTGATATCGCTTCTTGGGATAATCGGCCTGGTTGTGATCTCGCTGCCGCGTGCCGCGCGGATTCTGCGCCTCTCCTACTACCGATGGAAATTCCTGCACCGCCTGATCGGACTGTTCGTGGCCACCAGCGTGATCCACGGCCTGGTCCTGGATCAGGTCATCGCATCCTCACTCGTGCTCCGGGTCGTTTTCCTCATCGTCGGGACTGCCGGATTCCTCTGCTATCTCTACGAAGAACTCCTGATGCGCCGCCTGCTGCCGACCGCGGACTACACCGTGACGAGCGTCACCCGTCCAGCCGAAGACATCGTCGAGCTGCGCCTCACACCGAGCGGGCCAGGCATCACACCTCAGCCCGGGCAGTTCGTGTTCCTGCACGTCGGTGGTGACGGCGCCTGGCACGAACATCCCTTCTCGGTCGCCGGCACCGGTCCCGGCCATCAGCTGCGGCTATCGGTACGCGCGCAGGGTCGCGAAACACGAACCCTGTCTGCCGAACTGACACCCGGCCTGCCCGCGACAGTCAGCGGCCCTTACGGCATGTTCGACTTCACCCTCGGTGGCCGCGCTCAAGTCTGGATCGCCGGCGGCATCGGTATCGTCCCATTCCTCAGCTGGCTGCAGGCGCTCACATCAGAGGATCGGCACAGCGTGGAGCTCTTCTACATCGTCCCAACCGAAGCCGATGCCGTGTACCTGCCTGAACTACTTGCGCAGAGCGATCGCCTGCCATCGATGCGCCTGCACCCTGTCTTTACGCGCACGCATGGCCACCTCACTGGTGCCGACGTCGACACCGCGCTCCAAGGCCCGATCGCCGAGGTGCACACGTTTATCTGCGGCCCCGTGCCCATGGTCGAGGACATCAGCCGCTACCTGCGACGGCGTGGCGTGCCGCGTGACTACATCCATGCTGAACACTTCGCCTTCCGGTAAAACGCACAACCGATGCATCACACGATCCGCGCCGCGCTCAGCGCCAGTTCAGTGGACGAGCCAGGTTGACCCCCGGACCTGGGCCGCACATCCGGGGCGCAGGTCAGTTTCCGGGCGCCCCCAGCGCGGCGAGCAGCACGAGGAGCACCGTGCCCACCGCGAGCAGACCGTGACCGAGGACGACCAGCAGGGATGTGTGACGGACGGCCGGTGCCCGGCCGGCGGGGAGGGGACCAGCGGGGAGGGGACCAGCGGGGAGGGGGCCAGCCGGGAGCAGGCCAGCCGGGAGGGGGCCAGCCGGGAGGGGGCCAGCGGGGAGTAGGCCAGCGGGGACGGCCCGGGCCGGTTCGCCCGACAGACCGAGAGTCAGCATGGCCATGCCGAGGCCGGCCACCGGGAGCAGCAGCCCGACCGCGGCCCAGGCCAGGGCGGCCCAGCCGGTGGCCAGAAAGATGATCCACACCAGCAGGCCGGCGGCGGCCAGCGCGAAGTGCCCGAAGATAACGACAGGCGAGAGACCTCCGCCGCCGGCGCGCAGCCGGCGGAGGCCGCCATGGGAGATCCAGGCGCCCAGAATGTAGGCGCCGCTGCCGGCGGCGAGGATCCAGGCGCCGAGCGCCGCGAGACTCAGGCCGAGGTCGCTGCTGCGGTGGGCGGGCCCGCTGGATCCCGCGATCTGATAGCCGTGCGGCAGCGGGCCAGCGGTGTTCTGGGGCCCACTGATCAGGCCCGCCAGCCTGGCGCCCGCCAGCAACGCCTCATGCCGCCAGGCGACCTTGTGCCGTCCCGGGCCAGCCACCAGGTAGATGGCCCGGCCGATAGCCAGGTTGACCTGGGCCTGGCTGAGACCCTGGCAGGCGGCCGGCTTCCGGGTCACCGTCAGGTGCTGGTCAATCGCGCGCACCCCGAAGGCCGTGCACGCTGAAACGCTGCCCAGGGGCACGCCGCCCGGCGCCGGGGCGGCATCCTGGGCGGCGCAGCCGACCGCCAGGAACGCCGTGAGCATGGCGCCCGCGATCGCAGCGGCCACCCGGGCGACCTTCACCGGCCTGTCACTTGATGAGTCTAGGCCGCGGGCCGCGCGGTCAGGCGAGCCGAGGATCCATGACCAGGCAGCTGCTGCTGGCCGTGGCTACGACCTTCCCTGTGCGGTCGACGATCTCTGCCGCGCAGTAGGCGACCCGGCGCCCGGGCTTGGTGACATGCCCGGTCGCGCGGAGCACCCCGCTGTCCTTCGTGACCGGCCTCAGGTAACTCACGTTGATGTCAATGGATGTGTAAGCGATACCTGCGTCGAGCGTGGTGTGCACCGCGCAGCCCGCGACCGTATCCGAGAGGGTGCAGACGAGGCCGCCATGGACCACGCCGATCGGGTTGTAGGCGGATTCGTCCGGCTCACACTCGAAGACAACCCGGCCCACCTCGACCTCGCGGATCTGCATGCCGAACAGCATGGCGATCGGCGGCGGCGGGATCGCGCCATCCCTGATCGCGCGGATGAAATCGACTCCCGACAGCGGCCTGCCTGCCGCCGCAGTGACCATCGGGTCATACCAGTGCACCGTCTTGCTTCTCGGCTCACCCCAGGCGGCCAGGGAAGGGTCGGTGCTCTCCGCTGCGGTCATCAGGCGTCCTTTCTGAGTTCGGGCGCCGACCAGCGATCACCCACTGACGCATGGCGTCGAGCACCAGCCACAGTACGTCAGCAGGCCGCGGAGTCGCACCGGGTAGCATCCGGTCGTGCGGGCAGGTGAGTTCGCGCTGAACCGGGGAGGGACGCTGCCCATGGAGGACCGCGCCAGCGGGGCGCTCTGACGTGGGCCAGCCGACCCTCGACTCCCCGGCCACGCCGCAGACGCTCCGGCTCGGCACGCACTCTTTCGGGCCGCGGCAGCGGGTGATCATGGCGATCGTCAACCGGACCCCGGACTCGTTCTACGACCGCGGCTCGACCTGGCCGGAGGCCGCCGCCATGGAACGGGTGCACGCGGTCGTCGCCGAGGGCGCCGACATCGTCGACATCGGCGGGGTGGCGGCCGCGCCCGGCGCCGACGTGGACATCGCCGAGGAGATCCGCCGGACCGTCCCGTTCGTCGCGGCGGTCCGCGATGCCTACCCGAACCTGGTCATCAGCGCCGATACCTGGCGGCATGAGGTGGCCCGTGAAGTCTGCGCGGCCGGGGCCGACCTGCTCAACGACACGTGGGGCGGCTGGGATCCCCGGGTCGCCGAGGTGGCTGCGGAGCATGGGGCGGGACTGGTCTGCGCGCACGCCGGGGAGCAGACACCGCGCACCCGGCCGTTCCGGGTCGCCTACGACGACGTGCTGGCCGACGTGCTCCGCCGGACGCTGGCCCAGGCGGCACGGGCGGTCGGCACCGGCGTGGATCCCGCGCGGATACTGATCGACCCGGCGCATGACTTCGGCAAGAACACCTGGCATTCGCTGGAGGTGACCCGGCGGCTCGACGAGATGGTCGCGACCGGCTGGCCGGTCCTGGTCTCCCTGTCGAACAAGGACTTCATCGGGGAGACGCTGGGCGTCCCGCCGGAAGGCCGGCTGACCGGGACTCTGGCCGCCACGGCCATCTGCGCCTGGCAGGGTGCCCGGGTCTTCCGGGTCCACCAGGTCAAGGCGACCCGAGAGGTACTCACCACGGTCTCGGCCATCCGCGGCGACGTCCCGCCCGCGCGGGCCGTGCGCGGGCTCGGCTAGGACGGGCCACCGCCGATGATCATCGCTGCCGCGCTGTGCCCGTCGCCGCCGTTGCTGGTCCGCGAGCTGACCGGGGCGGATCCAGTCGTGGCCGACCTGCGGGACGCGTGCGCTGGCGCCGTGCACGCCTTGCTGGCGGCGCGGCCTGACGTGATCGTGGTCGTCGGGCCGGGGCCGGACACCACCGCGTGGCCCTCCGGCAGCCGCCTGAACATCGCCGCGTACGGCGGGAGGCCCGCCCAGCCCGCGGATGCCCGTGCGCGGGCCGCCCGGCCAGCCAGCAACCTCGCCCAGTCAGCCGGCCACGCCGGCCGGCCGGTCCCGGCGCGGCCGGGACCTGTCCCACTGGCCCTTGGGCTCGGCGGCTACCTGCTTGACCAGGCTGGGTACACCGGGCCTCGCCGGCTGCACTCGGTGAGCGAGGATGACCAGCCGGCCGACTGCCTGCGCCTGGGCAAAGAAATCGGTGACACCGCCGAACGGACCGGCCTGCTGGTGATGGCCGATGGCAGCGCACGGCGCGGCCCCCGCGCCCCGGGCCACTTCGACGAGCGGGCCGAGGCCTTCGACGCCGAGGTCGAGCGCGCCCTGCGGGCCGGCGACCTGCAGGCGCTGGAGGGCATCGATCCCATCCTGGCCCGGGAGCTCATGGCCTCCGGGCGCCCCGCCTGGCAGGTGCTGGCCGGCGCCACCCACGGCTCCGCGCTGCTGGCGGACGTGATGTACGCCGGGGATCCGTTGGGCGTGATGTATGTGGTCAGCGGACTGAGGGACCCGCGGATCCCCGGGTTATCCCGCCGCCGCCGGTGAGCCGCGCCGCGATGATCACCGGGACGACGGTGAGCAGCAGGACCGCCACCACGACCACGTTCACCTCAGGCAGGCTCTGGCCGAGCCGGATGGCGCCGAAGATCCACAGTGGCAGGGTGTTCTGCGCGCCGGCGGTGAAGGTGGTGACGATCACTTCGTCGAAGGAGAGCGCGAAGGCGAGCAGTGCCCCCGAGATCAGGGCCGTGGACAGCATCGGCAGCGTGACGGTGCGGAATGTGAACAGGCCGTGCGCGCCGAGGTCAGCGGAGGCTTCGTAGAGTGAGCCCGAAACCCGGCGCAGCCGGGCGATGACATTGTTGTAGACCACGACGATGCAGAACGTGGCGTGCCCGATGATGATCGTCAGCAGGGACAGGCCTATCCCGGCGAAGTTGAAGGCCGAGTTGAGGGCGATACCGGTGATGATTCCCGGCAGGGCCAGCGGCAGGACCAGCAGCAGGGAGACCGCCTCGCGGCCGAAGAACCGGAAGCGGTGGACCCCGAACGCCGCCGCCGAGCCGAGCAGCAGCGCCAGCACAGTGGCGAACACCGCGGCCTTCAGCGAGAGCACGAACGCGGCGCGCACCTGGGGATCATGCCAGGCCACCGAGAACCACTTCACGCTGAGCCCGCGGATCGGCCAGCTCTGCACGTTCGAGGAGTTGAAGGCGTAGAAGCAGATGATCCCGATCGGCACGAACAGGAACGCCAGCACTCCGCCGACCCAGATCCGCAGCCCGACGCGGGCCAGCCGCCCCTCCATCAGACTGACTCGAACGCGCCGAGGGCCCGCGCGCCGAGCAGGTAGAAGATCATGATGACGATCGGCACGATGGCCAGGGCCGCGGCGAACGGCAGGTTCCCCGCGGTGCCCAGGTTGGAGTAGATGACGTTGCCGATGAAGTTCGAGTTAGCCCCGCCCACCAGCAGCGGGGTGATGAAGTCGCCCAGGGTGAGCGAGAACGTGAAGATCGAGCCGGCCACCACGCCGGGCAGCGCCAGCGGCAGCACGACACTGCGCAGTGTCCGCAGGTTGCGCGCGCCGAGGTCGCCAGAGGCCTCCAGGAACGAGTCCGGGATCCGCTCCAGCGCGCCGTACACGGGCACGACCATGAACGGCAGCCAGATGTAGGAGAAGACCAGCCACATCGCGATGTTCGTGTAGCCGATGTTCACCGGGCCGACGCCGATCTTCTGGAAGACCCAGCTGAGCGTGCCGCCCTTCTGCAGGATCACGATCCAGGCGTAGACCCGCGCGATGTAGCTGGCCCACAGCGGCAGCAGCACGGCGGTGAACAGCAGCTGCCGGCCGCGCCGGGAGGCGATGCGGGCCATGTAGTAGGCGAACGGCAGCGCGAGCAGCGCGTCGGTGACCGTGACGACCGCCGCCATCCCCACGGTGCGCCCGATGATGGTCAGGTAGGTGCCGGTGAACAGCTGCTGGAAATTGGTCAGCGACCAGCTATGCACGAGGGTGTTGGTGAAGGTGTTGACCGTCCAGAACGCCGTGATCAGCATCACCACCAGTGACGCCAGGTAGATCACCAGGAACCAGGCCAGCGGCGGCGTCAGGGTGAGGGTGGCCCGCAGCCAGCCGCGGCGCCAGAGCGCCGCGGAGACGCGAGCCGATCCGCCCTCTGAGGGCCGGCCCGGTCCGGGCCGGCCCTCACGGACCGTGGTCAGTGTCACGCGTGCTTTCCTGCTACCCGGTGACCGATGTCCAGGCGGTCACCCACTGCTGGAACGGCACGCAGTCGGTCTTGCCGTTGCCGCACTGGGCCAGCGGCGTCTTCCAGAACTTGATCGTCTGGTAGTACGACTCCGGAACGTTGGCGTGGTACGCCGCGCACGAGTCTTTCTGGATCGTGTCCATGATCGGGCAGGCCAGCTTGTTCGCCGGGGTCTCGCCGAAGTAGTCCGCCTCCTGCGCCTGGATCTTGGGGGTGGTCACCCATTGCATCCACTTGTAGGCGCAGTTCGGGTGCGGAGCGTTGGTGGCCAGCATCCAGGTGTCCGCCCAGCCGGTCGCGCCCTGGCTGGGGATCGTTTCGGCCACCTTCGCCCCCGCGGCGACCAGTGTGTTCGTCTGGTAGGGCCAGGCGGCGCCGACCACGGTCGTGCCGCTCTGGAACAGCGAGATCTCCTGGGAGGCCAGGTCCCAGTACTTCTTGACCAGCGGGTGCTCCTGCTTGAGCAGGCCGACGGCCGCGTTGAACTGCTTCTGGGTCAACTCGTAGGGGTCGGTGATGCCGAGGCCCGGCTGGGTCTTGGACAAGTAGAGCGCGGCGTCCGCGATCTGGATCGGGTTGTTGGGGACAGTGATCTGGCCCGAGTACTTGCTGCTGTACAGCACCGACCAGGATGTGGGCGCGGTCGGGAAAGTCTTGGTCGAGTAGAGCAGAACGTTCGGGCCGAACTCGTAGGAGACCCCGTAGTGCTTGCCGCCGATCGTGTTGAACGACGGCGACTGCAGGAAGGTGTGGAAGTCCTTCCACGACGGGATCAGGTTGATGTTGATCGGCCGCACGTCACCGCCGTAGATGAGCCGCAGGTCCGCGTCGCCGGACGCGGAAACCAGGTCGTACTGGCCACCGCCGCCGCTGGCCATCAGCGAGACCATCTCACTGGAGGACCCCGCGTACTTGACGCTTACCTGGCAGCCGGTCGCCTGCTGGAACGGCTTGACCCATTGCGGCTGGGCGTAGCCCTCCCAGGCGATGAGGTTGAGATGGCCCTCGGTCTTGCCCACCGCGCTGGGCACCGCCTTGCCCGCCGCGGGCGGGGCGAGGCCAGCGGTGCCGCTGCCACTCGACGAACTGGTGGACGTGCCGCCCGACGAACCGCATCCGGCGATGAGCGCCAGGGCGGACACGGCGGTGAGGAGCGCTCCTCCCCTGGTCCGAATCCTCATGGGTTCTCCTTCTTCTCAGCTCGCTTGTCGGCCTCTATGTCGGCCTCTATGTCGGCCTCTATGTCGGCCTGTTGGTCGGCTTGCTTGTCGGCCTGTTGGTCGGCTTGCTTGTCATCGGGGATCTCGTAGGTCTGGTCGGCCCGCCAGGCGACCCGGACGTCGCTCCCTCGCGACTGGAGCGCCTGGGCCGCGGCGGTGTCCAGGTTCTGCCGCACCGCGGTGAGGCTCCCGCCCTCGGCCAGCCTGATCACGTAGCGGGTCAGCATCCCGAGGTAAACCACGTCCTCGATCTGGCCGCTCTCCACGTGGCTGCCGGGTGGCGGCGGCTCACCGCTGGTGAGCAGGCGGATCTTCTCCGGGCGGATGGTGAACTGCCGCCCGCCGCGCTCCAGCAGGTTGGAGATGCCGATGAAGCCCGCGACGAACTCGCTGGCGGGATGCTCGTAGACATCGGTCGGCGTGCCGACCTGCTCGATGCGGCCCTGGTTGAACACGGCCAGGCGGTCGCTCATGGTCAGCGCCTCCTCCTGGTCATGGGTGACGTAGATGAAGGTGATGCCCACCTCGCGCTGGATCCGCTTCAGTTCGACCTGCATCTCCTGGCGGAGCTTGAGGTCGAGCGCGCCCAGCGGCTCATCGAGCAGAAGCACCTCGGGTTCGTTGACTATCGCCCGGGCCAGCGCGACGCGCTGCCGCTGGCCGCCGGAAAGCTGAACCGGCTTGCGCCCGCTGAGCCCGGTGAGCCGCACCATCTCCAGTGCGCTTTCCGCCCGGCGGCGGCGGTCGGGCTTGGCCACCCGCTTGACGCGCAAGCCGTAGGCGACGTTCTCCAGCACGCTCATATGCGGGAACAGCGCGTAGTCCTGGAACACGGTGTTGACGTCGCGGGCGTAGGGCGGGTCACGGGTTACGTCGGTGCCGCCGAGTTCCACCGAGCCCGCGTCGGGCCGCTCGAACCCGGCGATCAGCCGCAGCAGCGTGGTCTTGCCCGAGCCTGACGGACCGAGCATGGTGAAAAACTCGCCCTCGGCAATCTGAAGGTCCACCCCGGCGACGGCGGTGACCTGGCCGTATGACTTACGCAGGCCCACCAGGCGGACAGCGGGGACGCTGGGCGCAGGGGCAGCCGACCGGGCCGCCTCGCCGCCGGTCGCCGTCGCAGCGTCGTGCATCTCTGGTGCCGTCCCGCTTTCTGTCTTCTCGTGGCCGTCGTCAGCCGGACGAGGAAGCCAGCGCCGGCTCCTCCTGTGCGTCCGGCCGCCCGCACCATGGCAACTGCCGCGGCGGGCGCCGGTGATTCCCGTAACCTACAGGAATAGATGATTACGCTGTCAAGCGGCCGATACACTACTGGTTTCACGCCGTTACCGGGCCGTTGCCGACGCAACGGGCCCGGCGGGGCCGCTGAGGAGGAGAGCAGCCGTGTCACCTCCCGTGCTGACCACCGTCCGGGCCCGCGCGCTGTTCGCGCCTCTCGACGAGGGTGGCCGGGCCGAGACCGTCGCCCGCCGGCTGGCCCGGGCGATATGGCTCGGCCTGCTGCTCGATGGTGAGCGGCTGCCTGCGGAAACTCAGCTGGCGACCCAGTTCGGCGTCTCGACCGTGACCCTTCGCGAGGCCCTCGCCGAGCTCCGGCAGATGGGACTGGTCGAGACCCGGCGCGGCCGGAGCGGTGGCTCCTTCGTCCGGGTGGCCCAGGAGCCGCAGCCCGCACGGCTGGTCCGCCCGCTGTGCCTGCTGTCCCTTCATGAGCTGCGGGACATGGGCGATCAACGCGCCGCGGTGGCGGGCGCGGCGGCCAAGCTGGCCGCCGAGCGCGGGCTGCCGGGGGATGTGGCGGCGCTGCGGGAGCACGCTGCACGGCTACGGGATGCCGCCACGCTGACCGGGCGCCGGCGCGCTGACGCCCGGATCCACATCGAGATCGCCGCGGTGGGCCAATCCCCCCGGCTCACCAGGGCCGAGATGGACCTGTGGTCGGAGGTCGGCGACCTGATGTGGCTGCCGGTGCCGGACGAGGCGGTCGCCGCGATCGCCGGCGAGCACGAGGCGCTGATCGCGGCCATCGCCCGCGGCGACCCGCAGCGGGCGCGCCACCTCGCCGAGCAGCACGTGCTGTCTGAGACCGAGCGGCTGATCGAGCTCCGGCTCCGGTTGGGCGAGCCGCCCGACCCCTCCGAGTCATGACGAGCCAGGACGAAGTGGCCGCGGACCTGCTGGCGGAGATCACCCGGACCGTGCAGGAGGTCCTGGGGTCGGTCTCGCGGGTCGGTTCGGCGATGGCGGCGATCGTCGCGGCCGCCCGCAGTGCGGGCCGGCAGCCATGCCGCGCCGAGCTGGCCGCGCTCCGCCCACAGGTGGCCGAACTGCTGCGGCGGCACCAGGGCGTCACCGTGGGGGCGGGCGTGATCCTCGGGCCTGACCTGCTCGCTGATGCGCCCCGGTGCATCGAGTGGTGGTGGGCCGAGCAGGGTTCCGCTGACCGCGACCCGGTGCTGGAGAAACTGGAGGTAGACCTCGACCCTGAGTCGGCCGAGTTCTACGACTACACGACCATGCCGTGGTACCGGGAGCCACAGCGGACCGGCGGGCACGCGATCGCCGGTCCCTACGTCGACTACATCTGCACGCACGAGTACACATTCACCGTGTCGGTGCCGGTGATCTGCGCCGGTATTTTCGCCGGCGTCGCGGCGGCCGACATCCTGGCCGAGAAGGTCGAGCGGATGGCCGCGCCCGGCCTGTACCTGATGGACCGGCCCACCGTCCTGGCCAGCGGCGACGGCCGGGTCATCGCCTCGAACACCGGCAGTATCCTGCCCGGCATGCGGCTGGGCCGCGACGCCGGCGCCGGGCTCCGCCCAGTGACCGGCCGGGCCGCAGGCCGCCCCGGTCAGCCGGATCCCGCACTGCCGTGGACCCTGCACAGCCGCCCGGCTCGCTAGCGTCGCCGGGTCCCACCGCCGGGTCCCACCGCCGGGTCCACCGCCGGGTCCCACCGCCGGGTCCCACCGCCGGGTCAGCTGTCAGCCAGCGTCTGAGGCCGGCAGTCCTTCCGCTTCGGCGCCGATCAGGATTGGCTTCGCCGCAATCTGCCTGCGGTACTCCCCCGGCGACCGGCCGAACTCCCGTTTGAACGCTTTCGAGAATGATGCCTCGCTGTCGTATCCGGTTCGGCGGGCGATGGCGTGCAGGCTCTGGTTCGTCGTGGCGAGGTAGCCCGCGGCCCGGCCCAGACGCGCCCCGGTGAGGTACCGGATCGGGGTCTGGCCGACCAGATCACGGAAGCGGCCGGAAAACACCGTGCGCGACATTCCCACCTCGCGGGCCAGACCGGCCACCGTCCACCGCTCGTGCGGACGGCTGGTGAGAAGTTCGACCGCCCGGGCCACCGCCGGATCCCGGAGCGGCGCGAGCTGAACCAGGCCGGCATCCTGCGCGCCGATCAGGTACGTGCGCAGCGTCTGCGTGAGGAAGACGTCGGCGATCTTCGTGAACACCGCAGCGGCGCCCTGCGCCGAGCCGGCCGCTTCCTCACGCAGGAGCCCGAAGAGCGGCTCCAGCCAGCGGCTGAGCCCGCTCGCCACGGCATCGATCCTCAGGACCCCGGGGAGCAGGGCGAGGAGGCCGGCCGGGAGAGCCTCCGCGAGGGCAAAGCCTCCGCACAGCAGCCGGGTGCGACGGCCACTGCCGCCGTAGGTCAGCCGTGCTTCGCCATCGACCGGGTGTTCCATCAGGATTGTCTCCAGGCTGCGGATCCCGCCCCCGGGCCCGTCCTGAAGGGTGTGACCGGCGCCAGATGCGATCAGCACCAGTTCGCCGCACTCCACGGCCACCTGCTCGCCCTCGTCCACCGTGAGCAGGCACGCCCCATCGAGCACAAGATGGAACTTCGCGACCATCGAGTCCTCGACGTGGAATCCCCACGGGGCGCCAAGATCCGACAGGCAATACACCGTGCTGTGGACCTTCACGGCCCGCAGCAGCTCGCTCATTGAGTCGCTGGAATGCTGGTTCAGGCGTTCCACGGTAAGGCTCTCCGCAGTCGGGCTGGTCCTGCCGAGGGTAAGTCAGCGTGCGGCTCCTCGGACAGATAACCGGACGGACGGACAAGAGTCATGTCCTGCCGGACATGGCCGGCCGCGAGCCGGCCCGAACATAGTTGAGGCGTGCCGCCAGGCGGGCCCGGCTCGCGCGGCGGCGGCCAACTACGAAAGGACGCGCCCATGGAAGCACGCGAGGTGGTCGAGGCATACTTCAGCGCCTGGCAGGCGAACGACTTCGCCGGCATGCGCTCGCTGCTGGACGACAAGGTCGACTTCGCAGGCCCGATCGACCGGTTCGACAATGCCGACGCCTACCAGCGGTCCGTCGAAGGGCTGTCGCAGGCCAAGACCGACATCGTCATCCGCAAGACGTTCGATGACGGACCTGACGTCCTCACCTGGTACGACCTGCACACCAGCATCGCCGCGCCCGCCCCGGTGGCCGAGTGGAGCCACGTCGAGGCCGGAAAGATCACCATGGTGCGCGTGGTGTTCGACGCCCGGCCGTTCAGCCCCGCGTGAGACGGCCGCCTGCCGCATAGGCACGGCTCATCAGGCCTTGCGGGCGACGCCCCCGTACACGGAGACGGCGGCGTCACTCGGCTGGCCAGCCGGGCCAGGCTGGCCGATGTCGCTGGGGTCGGGACGCCAGTGCGGCAGCGACACAACGCCGGGGTCGACGAGCTCAAGGCCGGTGAAGAACCGTTCGACCGCCGGCCGGGAGCGCACTTGCATGATCACCCCGCTGCGCCGGTACACCGCGGCCACCCCTTCCCACGCCGCCGGGTCGAAGTCGCCCGTGAGATGGGACAGGGCCAGGTAACTGCCGGACGGCAGTTCCGCGAGCAGCCGGGCCGCCAGGCCCCAGGGATCCTGGTCGTCGGGGACGAAATGCATGATCGCTATCAGCAGCAGCGCGACGGGCTGACTCAGATCCAGCGTCTGCTGCAGGTCAGGGGAATTGAGGATCTTCCCAACGTCGCGCAGGTCGGCGTCGATGTAGGCGGTCCTGCCCGCGGGGCCGGTGGTCAGCAGCGCCCGCGCGTGCGCGAGCACGATGGGATCGTTGTCGACATAGACGACCCGCGCCCGCGGCTCCGCGTCCTGGGCGATCTCGTGCACGTTGGGCGAGGTCGGGATGCCGGTGCCGATGTCCAGGAACTGGGTGATGTGCGCCTCGCGGGCCAGGTAGCGCACCGCGCGGCGCAGGAATGCGCGGTTCTCCCTGGGCGGGATCCGTGAGTTGGGATTGGCTTTCAGGCCCGCCTCGGCGGCGGCCCGGTCGGCGGCGAAATTGTCCTTCCCGCCGAGCAGATAGTCGTAGACCCGGGCCGGGTGCGGGCGGTCGACTTGCAGATCAACCGGATCATGGCCCGAGTCGGCCGGGTCTGCGTTCATCCAATCGGTATCCGCCATACCCGCTTCCCCGTCGCCGAGACATCTGGACATTTTGCCAGCTTGGATCCCTCGGTCGCATGATATGTCCCGCGCTGACCCGGGCGCTGGGTGAGGGGCCAATCCCAGGGGAATGGCACGCCGCCATACCGCGCGCCCAGACAGACAACGCGCGATCCGCTACCCGCGGGGCCGGTAGCGGGATTCCAGTTGCGCGACCTCGTCGGCGCTCAGGCTGACGTCCAGCGCCTCGGCCGCGTCCACGAGATGCCCCGGCTTGGTCGCCCCGACGATGGGCGCGCTCACGCCGGGCCTGCCGAGCAGCCAGGCCAGCGCGATCTGCGCTGGCGGCAGGTTGCGCTGGCTGGCCACCGCGGCGACCGCGTCGGCTACGTCGAAGTCGGCGGGCCGGTAAGGGCTGTCGCCGGCGCGGGCCCGGGCCGTGCGCTGATGGCCGGTGCGCTCGCGGGTTCCGGCGAGCAGGCCTCGCGCCAAGGGGCTGTAGGGGATGACTCCTATTCCCTGGTCGAGGCAGAACGGGATCATCTCGCGCTCGTCCTCCCGGTTGACCAGGTTGTAGCGATTCTGCATTGACACGAAACGGGTCCAGCCGCCGATCTGAGCGGTGTACTGGGCCTTGGCGAACTGCCAGGCCAACATGGCCGACGCGCCGATGTACCGGGCCTGGCCGGCCCTGACCACATCGTGCAGCGCCGACATGGTCTCCTCGATTGGCGTCCCTTCGTCCCAGCGGTGGACCTGGTAAAGGTCAACATGATCGGTCCCAAGCCGCTTCAACGAACACCCGATGCTGGTCAGGATGTGCTTGCGGGACAATCCCCGGTCGTTCGCGCCGGGACCGGTCGGGTAGTACACCTTGGTCGCCAGGACGAAGTCGTCGCGGCGGGCGAAGAGCCGGCCCAGCAGCCGCCCGGTGATCTCCTCGCTGGCGCCGTCGGAGTACATGTCGGCGGTGTCGAAGAACGTCACGCCCGCCTCGACCGCCTGGCGCACGATCGGCTCCGCGCTGGCCTCGTTGAGAGCCCACTGCTGCGAGGCAGGATCGCCGTAGCTCATCATCCCCAGGCCGATCTGCGACACCTTCAGTCCGCAGCCGCCCAGGTTCACGTACCGCATGGACACTCCTCGGGGAGCACGACGCCCAGGGCGAGGAACACGAGGCGCTGGGACCGGTCCGCGGTCCGCAGGATGCGCCATGGGCGGCGCCACAGGGCGAACACCGCCGCGGCCGAGGCGATGCGCAGCCACGCCACGCCGAGCACCGCGACATGGGCGAACAGCAGCACCGCCAGTGACGGCCCGAGGTAATGGAATACGGCGCTGGTCAGGAAGAACGAGGTGGGCGGCATCCGGCCCGCGGCCCGCGCGATCGGCCCGGGGGATGGCCGCGGGATGGTCGGGCTCCTCGGCATGGTAGCTATTCTTGCAAGAAGAGCACGGCGAACACATAGCTATCTGAAGCCACAGGCCGCCATCAGCCTGTGAATTGAAGGAAAGAAGCTGTCCTGACTTTGGGCGATCCCTCGACTCTCCTCGATGATGTCAACCGCCAGGTGCTCCGTGAGCTCCACGCGGATCCGCGGATCACCATGTCTGCGCTGGCCCGCCGGGTCGGCATGTCGGCCCCGGCCGTGACCGAGCGCGTTCAGCGCATGGAGCGGGCCGGCGTCATCACGGGCTACCGGATGGAGGTGAACCCCGCCGCGCTCGGGCTACCGGTGACCGCGTTCGCCCGCATCCGCCCGGCTGTCGGCCAGCTGCCCAGGATTGCCGAGCTGGCCGCCGAGCTGCCGGAGATCTCCGAATGTCACCGCGTCACCGGCGAGGACTGCTTCCTGATCAAGGTCCACGCGGCCGCGATCGAGGACCTGGAGACCACCCTCGACCGCTTCCTGCTGTACGGGCAGACGGTCACGTCGATCGTCGTGTCCAGCCCGGTACCTCCCCGGGCGCTGCCTATTACCTAACCGGCCCATCACCTGACCGGCGGGTCATCTGGCGGCGCAGGTCACGGTGAGGGGCGCGCTGCTGCCGGTGAAGCTGGCCAGGAAGCCGAACGTGGTGGACGCGCCCGGTGGCAGGCTTCCGTTCCAGCTCAGGTTCATGGCGGCGGCGCTGGTCCCACTCTGGGTGAGCGTGGCGTTCCAGGTCTGTGTGATCGTCTCGCCGCCGGGGAGGGCGAGTGCCACCGTCCAGCCGCCGATCGCCGCCGCTGCCGAATCGGTGACCGTCACCTGGCCCTGGAGGCCGCCCGCCCACTGATTGACGGTCGTGTATACCGCCGCGCAACCGGTCCCACCCGCTGATGTCGGCGTGGGGGTCGGGCTGGGAGTGGGAGTCGGCGTGGGAGTCGGTGTCTGGCTGGGGCTCGGCGTGGCGGTCGGCGTCGGCGAGGGAGTGGTGACGGTCAGCAGCGGCGTGAGGGCCGCGTACCACTTACTGGCCATCTTCTGGTTCCCGGAATCATTCGGATGCACGCCGTCGACGGTGTCGGTGACCGCGTTGAATCCCGTCCACTGGTCGACGACGCTGATCGGGGATTGTGCTGTGCTATGGGCACTGGCCCAGGCCGGGATGGCGTTATCGAGGGCCACGACACCCGGGCCGCACGTGGTGCAGTTAGCGGGATTCATGGGAATGATCTGGGCCACGAGAATCTTCATGTTCGGGTTATTCGCCCGCATCTGGCTCACCAGCGTGGTGTAGGCGCCGAGAATCGTCGCCGTAGAAAGTCCGCTCCACACATCATTGGTGCCGAGGTGCATCATGACGATATCTGGACTCGTCGCGGCCAGCCAGCCGGGCAGCTGATTCTGGCTGACTATCCCGGTGGCCAGCGCGCCTCCATGACCCTCGTTGTCGCCGTCATAGGGTACACCGCACCCCTGCGGCGGCTGGGTTCCCACGAAGTTGATATTTGTGTACCCGGCATTTATCAGCATGTTCCAGAGAAGCGCGCGCCAGCAGCCCGGTGAGCCGGTGATCGAGTCGCCCAGCGGCATGATCCGCACCGGGACGGCCGGGGCGGCAGCTGAAGCCGGCCTGACGGTCAATGGCGTAAGCGCCAGGATCAACGCCATCATGGCTGCCGCCGCGAGCACAGAAATTCTCAGCATGGGCCGTCACCTCAACGGGAACCATACGGCCCGAAATGGAAATGTCAATGAGATCACCTGAGTGGGCCATAGGAACGGCTCTCAAATGGAGGTCCTGATGAAATTTTCAAATATGGGGTCTTGGATAACAGCCGGCTCCGGACTGGCCGGACCCTGGGAACATTGGCCGGTGCCGGTCTATATGGTCCATCCTGGTCCTATGCGCGCCCGCATCCGGAGCTGGTTCGACGGCGCCGGCTGGTTCGTCGGCCTGGCTGCTGCCCTGTTCGTGTTCGCCCTGCTCGTGGTGGGGCTGGAGGCGCAGTTGCCGGAGAGCGTGCTGTGGACCGGTCACCGGGTCATCGGGACCGAGCAGGGTGGGATCGTCAGGTACCGCTGGGACGGCCAGTCCTATGCGCTCGACGCACCCGGGTACGGGTCGTCGAAGGCCGTGAGCGTCTATCTCAACCCAGGCGATCCCAACAACGGCATGCTCGACAACACCGCCGACCGGGCGCTCGTCGTCTTGCTGGTCGGCGGACCCGCCGCCGGTGGCGTGACGTTGCTCGCCGTCGGCCTGACCCGGAAGTACCGGTGGAGGCGCCGGCGGCTGCGCCAGGAGGCATCCTCGGGCGGCCACGGCCTGGACCCGGACTTCGTCGCCCGGCAACTCCGGGAACTGCGCGGCGCCCCCAATAACGATCAGTAAGCGCGGGTGAGCGGTGCCCCGGAGCACCGCTCACCCTCACGAGCTGGATTAAGACCCTTCCAGCGGGTAGTACTCGGCGCAGTGAACGCCGCACAGAAGGCTCTGCACGCCGTCGACCGGCGCCAGCAGGAAACACCCTGGCTGGCTTTCCCCGTCGCGGTGTGGAAGAAGTTCGCGGACGATCAGGCCGGCAACCTCGCCGCGCTGATCGCCTACTATGCGTTCGCCTCGATCTTCCCGCTGCTTCTCGTCCTGGCCACCGTGCTCGACATCGTGCTCGGGCGTGACCCGGCGCTCCGGCAGAAAATCCTCGGCTCCGCGTTCGGGCAGTTCCCGGTGATCGGCACGCAGCTAAAGGCCAACGTACACTCGCTGCACCAGACCGGCCTGGCCCTGGTCATCGGGATCGTCCTGACGTTCCTGGGCACCCGGGGCGTAGCGGGTGCCGTGCAGAACGCCTGCAACACGGTGTGGGGCGTGCCCATCGCCCGGCGGCCCGGCTTCCCCTGGAACGCGCTGCGCAGCATTGCAATGATCGTCGTGGTCGGCACCGGCATCATCGCCACGACGCTGCTTTCTGGACTGGCGGGCGGCGCGGCGGCCAGCGTGCTCAGCGGGCCTGCCGGGTACGTGGGCGCGATCGCGGTGTCGCTGCTGCTCAACATCGGGCTCTTCTGGTTTGGCCTCCGGCTGGCCACCGCCAGTGAGGTGAAGCGGAACGAGCTGTTCCTTGCCGCCTTGCTGGCGGCGGTCGTCTGGCAGATTCTGCAGCTGCTCGGCGGCTACCTGGTCGCGCACGATCTTTCCAGGAGCAACTCGCTGTACGGCGTGTTCGGCCTGGTCCTGGGCCTGCTGGCCTGGCTGTACCTGCAGGCCGAATTCACCTTGTACGCGGTGGAGGCGGCTGTCGTGAAGTCCCGGCAGCTCTGGCCGCGGACGCTGGCCCCGCCGCCCCTGCACGAGCCGGACCGCCGGGCATATGAGATGTACGCCCAGGCTCAGCAGCGCTTCCCGGGGGAGGAGATCGACATCCGGCTCGCGGAAGATCCCACCAGGAAACCCGAGCGTCAGACGTCCAGGCCGCCTCCGGTCATGAAGGCGCCGACCGATTGAGCGCCCGGCCAGGGGTATTGAGCATCCGGCCAGGGTTGGCCTACCCGGGGGTCCGGGGGTTGTCCCCCGGGCTGGCACGGAGCCGCTCGCGCTGAGGGCCCACGGTGTACTTCGGGTCACGGGCCGAGGCCAGGCCAGCCCCGAAGATGCCGAACCTGGTCAGCGCCGACGCCGCGACGAGCGCCGCGCCGGATACCGCCGTAGCCACCCGGCTCCGGCCTGCCGTCAGCACCGCGCCGGCCAGGCCGGCCGCGGTCAGCACCTCGGCGGCCTCCATCATCGTCCCGGGCCGCCCGGACTGGTACGGCTCCGCGATCGGCCCGAGCCGCCGCAGAAGCAGGCTCTTGGCGGTCAGCTCCACCGCCGCGCCGAGCACGGCGAACCTGACCGCCTGGCCCGCCTGCCCGGGACGGACGGCCATCATGGCGAGGCCGCCCGCGGCGCTGGCCGCCGATCCCGCGAACAGGTACGGCATCTCGCGATGGCCGTCATGCCAGGCGGGCACGGCCGTGTCGGAGAGCAGCGCCGCGGTGTAGGTGGCGATGCCCGGGCCCAGGACGGTGGCCCCGGCCGTGGCGAGAGCGCCGGCCCGAGGCAGCCGGCCGGTCACCGCGCAGGCGCCGGCCGCGCCCGCGCATGGGCCGTACGAGGCGAGCAGCCAGGAGCCGATGCTCATCGGCGACGTGACCTTGAACACGCGCATCATGTTGAGGAAACGTTCCGGGCGGCCGAGATCGTGCACCAGTGCCGCCGCGGACAGCCCGATCGCCCCGGCGGCCGCGGTCTTGGCCGCACGGGACAGCTCGTGGTTGCCGGTCAGCTGGGCGAACCCGGCGAGCACCGATGACGCGCCCGCCAGCCCGCCCAGGAACAGGTACCCGGGGACATCGGGCGACCGCCACACCGGCGCCTTGAGGACCGGGCGGCCGTAGTAGGAATCGAACCGGGCCCGCGGCACGACCAGCGGCTCGCCGCGCTGGCGCCCCTCACGGGGCTGGTGCCCCCCGTGCTGGCCCCAGCGCCCCCGGGCCCGCTCCGCCGCTCCGGGCCGGGCGTTCCGGGGGCGGTTCATGACCGGCCTGGCCGGGGCCCGGCCAGGCACGCGGCCAGGCCGCCCGCGACGAGCCCGGCGGCAGCGATGCCCACATGACGCCACATCCGCGGCAGGTCACGGGTGGTAACGACCGGATCCGGCGGCAGGCCGTAGACCTCCGGCTTGTCGAGCAGCAGGAAGAACGCGCCGCCGCCGCCGATGCCGTCGTCGGGGTCCTCCAGGTACAGCTGGGCCCCGGCGACCCCGGCTTCCTGCAGCTGGCCGACCCGCAGCTGGGCCCGCTCACGCAGTTCGTCCACCGGGCCGAACTGGATGGACTGGGTGGGGCACGCCTTGGCGCACGCGGGCTCCAGCCCCTCACCCAGCCGGTCGTAGCACAGCGTGCATTTCCAGGCCCGGCCGTCTCCCTCGCGCCGGTCGATCACCCCGAACGGGCAGGCCGGGATGCAGTAACCGCAGCCGTTGCAGACGTCCGACTGGACCACCACGGTGCCGAACTCGGTGCGCATCAGCGCCCCCGTCGGGCAGACATCCAGGCAGGCCGCATGGGTGCAGTGCTTGCAGACGTTGCTGGCCATCAGCCAGCGCGAGCCGTCGAATTCGACGGGCTTCTCCTCGCTGGGGCCGTGGCTGGCGAGAGCTGATTCTTCGGGGCGGATGATCTGCTCGATGAACGCGACGTGCCGCCAGGTCGAGGCGCCCAGCTCCCCGGTGTTGTCGTACGACATGCCGGTCAGCGCCAGCCCGTCCTCGGGCACCATGTTCCATTCCTTGCAGGCCACCTCGCACGCCTTGCAGCCGATGCAGACCGAGGTGTCGGTGAAGAACCCCATCCGGGCCGGGTGCTCGGCGTACCCGGCCAGCGCCGCGGGATCGACCGGGTGCGCCGGGTCAGCCTCGGCCGCCAGCCCGCGCAATGCCTCCGCCGCCTTGGGCGGTGAGTGTGGGCTCATCTCACAGCTCCGTCCCGGTCTCGCCGGTGATCCCGGCACGCTCCTGGTACTGACGGACAAGATCGCGCAGGGCCGGCCCGCGTGGCCGCCGGCCGGGGCGGATGTCGCAGGCCAGCGCCTTGACCTCCTGGATGTGCACGTTCGGGTCGAGGGACATGTGGGCCAGTTCGTTGGCCGCGTCCCCAGTGGTGAGGCCGTTCGGGCCCCAGTGCCAGGGCAGCCCGATCTGGTGCACCGTCCTGCCCCCCGCCTGCAGCGGCGTCATCCGCCGGGTGACCATCACCCGCGCCTCGATGGCGCTGCGGGCCGTGATGAGCGTCGCCCAGCCCATGTGCTCCAGCCCACGCTCGGCCGCCAGCTCCGGTGACACCTCGCAGAAGAACTCGGGCTGCAGCTCGGACAGGTAGGGCAGGAAGCGCGACATGCCGCCGGCCGTGTGATGCTCGGTGAGCCGGTAGGTGGTCGTGACATACGGGAACACCTCGGACCCCGGCTGGTCGCCGCTGGGCTGGAACCTGTCCTCCGGGTGCTCGATGATGTGCCGGATCGGGTTGTGCTGCTGGGCGTAGAGCAGGTTGGGCAGCGGCGATTCCTGCGGCTCGTAGTGGGTGGGGAGCGGCCCGTCCACCAGGCCGGCCGGGGCGAACAGCCACGCCTTGCCGTCCGCCTGCATGATGAAGGCGTCGGTGCCGGAGATCGCGGCCACACCGACGGCACCCTCGGGTGGGCGGTAGGACGGCGGCCGGTCGCCGACGAAGTCCGGTACGTCGTACCCGGTCCACCGGCCCTCGTCCGCGTCCCACCAGACCAGGGCCTTGCGCTCGCTCCACGGCTGGCCGTCCGGATCGGCTGACGCCCGGTTGTAGAGGACGCGCCGGTTGGCGGGCCAGGCCCAGCCCCATTCCGGCGCCACCCAGGTCTGCTCCTTCCCCGGCTTGCGGCGGTCGGCCTGGTTCACGCCGTTGGCCCGGACCCCGCAGTAGATCCAGCAGCCGCACGACGTGGATCCGTCGTCGGCCAGCTGCGTATAGGAGGACAGCGGCTGCCCGTCGGCATCCCAGCCGTTGACCTCGGCCAGGACAGCCTCGGCATCCGGCTCGGCCAGCGGGCCCTTGACCGGGTAGTCCCAGGTGAGGTCCTGCAGCGGGCGGTCCATCTCGTCGGTGGAGGAGGCCAGCTTCTCCCGGATGCGGCGGCCCAGGTGGTAGGTGAACCACAGGTCGCTGCGGGCGTCGCCGGCCGGCTCGACCGCGGTGTGATGCCACTGCAGCATGCGCTGGGTGTTGGTGAAGCTGCCCGACTTCTCGGTGTGCGCAGCGGCCGGCATGAAGAACACTTCGGTCTTGATGTCCTCGGTGCGCATCTCCCCCGTCTCGATCTCCGGGCCGTTTTTCCACCAGGTCGCGCTCTCGATCATGACCAGGTCCCGCACCACCAGCCAGTCCAGGTTGGCCATGCCCATCCGCTGCATCCGCGCGTTGGCCGAGCCCACCGCCGGATTCTGGCCGAGCAGGAAGTAGCCCGTGCAGGCCCCTTCTATCTGCGCGATGACCGTTTCGTAGGTGCTGTGGCTGCCGGTCAGCCTGGGCAGGTAGTCGTAGCAGAAGTCGTTGCCCGCCGTCGCCGCGTCGCCCCAGTACGCCTTCAGCAGGCTGACCATGTAGTCGCGGGTGTTCGCCCAGAACCCGTTCTGCACGGTCTCGGCTTCCACATAGCTGTCGAGGCCGTCGTTGCTATGCGCGTGCGGCATCGGCAGGTAGCCAGGCAGCAGGTCGAACAGTGTGGGAATGTCGGTGGACCCCTGGATCGAGGCGTGCCCGCGCAAGGCCAGGATCCCCCCGCCGGGGCGGCCCATGTTGCCGAGCAGCGCCTGCAGGATGGCCGCGGTCCGGATGTACTGGACGCCCACGGTGTGCTGGGTCCAGCCCAGGCTGTACACGAACGCCGTGGTGCGCTCCCGGCCCGAGTTCTCCGTGATGAACCGGGCCACCTGCCCGAAAAGCTCCTCGGGCACCCCGGCGACCTGGGCCACCATCTCCGGGGTGTACCTGGCGAAGTGCCGTTTGAGGACCTGGAACACGCAGCGCGGATGCTGCAGCGTCTCGTCCAGGTCGGGCGAGGGATGGGCCGCCGCGCCGCCGGAGCCGTGCGCCTCGCCGCGTGCCGCCTGCCGCACCTGCCGCTGGCTGTCCCGGCTCATGCCGCGGGCACCGCTGGCCGGTGCTACCTCGCCGCCCTGGTAGCGCCACGTGTCCATGTCGTACACGCGGTGCTCGGGATCCAGCCCGGAGAACACGCCCTCGAGGTCCTCGGTGTCGACGAAATCCTCGGTCAGGATCACCGGCGCGTTCGTGTAGGCGAGCACGTACTCGCGGAAGTACTTCTCGTTGCTCAGGACGTAGTTGATCAGGCCGCCGACGAAGGCGATGTCCGCCCCGGCCCGGATAGGCACGTGCAGGTCAGCGACGGCGCTGGTCCGGCTGAACCGCGGATCGACATGGATGATCTTCGCGCCGCGGGCCTTGGCCTCCATGACCCACTGAAAGCCGACCGGATGCGCCTCGGCCATGTTCGAGCCCTCGATGAGGATGCAGTCGGCGTTCTGCAGGTCCTGCTGGAACGTGGTCGCGCCGCCGCGTCCGAAGCTAGTCCCCAGACCGGGGACGGTGGAGGAGTGTCAAATACGGGCCTGGTTCTCGATCTGGATCGCGCCCAGCGCCGTGAACAGCTTTTTGATCAGGTAATTCTCTTCGTTGTCCAGGGTCGCGCCGCCGAGGCTGGCGAAGCCCATGGTGCGCCGGGTGCGCAGCCCGTCGTGTTCCCACTGCCAGCCCTTGCGGCGGGCGGCGATGACCCGGTCGGCGATCATGTCCATGGCCGTGTCGAGGTCCAGGTGCTCCCACTCGGCGCCGCCCGGCTTCCGGTAGAGCACCTGGTACTGGCGAGCATCACCGGTGGTCAGCTGCAGGCTCGCGGAGCCCTTCGGGCACAGATGGCCGCGGCTGACCGGCGAGTCCGGGTCCCCCTCGATCTGGGTGACCTTGCCATCCTCAACGAACACCTGCTGGCCGCAGCCCACGGCGCAGTAGGGGCACACCGACTTCACGACCTTGTCGGCCGTGGCGGTCCTCGGCTGGAGCCCAGCGGTGTGCGCGGACTTGGCCGCCGCGCCCAGGCCGAGCCGGTCTGGCCCGGTTAGCTGGCGGTAAACGGGCCAGGACCCGATCCAGGTGCGCGCCATGGCTGACACTGTAACCGACCGCTTTTGTCAGCCGACAGCGAGGGCGAAGACGTGCAGGGCGGGGTTGTAGCCGGCCACGTCGCCCAGGCTGGGCAGGGTGACCGCCTCGATGGTCTTGCCCGCGGCCAGCGGCACCGACTGCTCGAACACGAACACCTCGTGGCCCGAGGAGCCGGTCGGGAAGTTGGCATAGTTCACCCCGGCCACGCCGGCGTTGACGGGATTACCGTTCGTGCCCGCCGCGTACCAGAAATTCCCTACGCTCAACGTGAAGCCCTGGGTAGTGCCATCGGTGTAATAGATGATGCCGGTGCCCGACTCGGGCGAGTTGTTGGCCGCCGCCAGGAACCCGAGCTTGCCGCCCGATCCGGAGATCCGGATTGTCTGGCCCTCCGCCATTGTGTTGTCCGGCTGGGCGGACGGCACGTTCGGCCAGGTGAAGGGCAGGCCGTCCGCGGTCACCGCCCCGCCCGGGGTCAGCCCGGCCGCAGCCAGGCCCTGGGTGGAGAAGGTGGTACCGATCCCGTCAAAGCCCTGGAAGCCGGGCGAGGGGCTGGTGTTGGTGTCGTCGGTGGTCCCGGCGTTGTCGAACGTGGACGCCAGGCTGGGTGCGGGCACATTGAGCTGCGCGGTGTTGATCAGGGTTGTGCTGCCGCCGCGGCCGCGGGAGTCACCCCCGCTGAAGCTGGCGGTGGCGAGCAGGCCGACCAGCCCGGGGGTGAGGCCGGAGGACGGGGCGGTCACCTGGAAGGTCGCCGAGGCTGAGCCCCCCGGCACGACCGTGCCCAGTGACTGCGGCACCGGCGGGGAGATCGTCCAGCCGCTCGACGGGGCGGTCAGCGTCACCGAGGCGCCGCGCAGCGGTGCCTCCGTGGGATCGGTGAGCGTCGCCTTCACCGAGAAGGTGCCCAGCGCGAGCACGGATGACGGGATCGCCGCCAGCGTCGGCTGCGGGCTGGCCGGCGGCCCGTACACGTCGGATGAGTATCCGGGGCTGTCAACCGGCTGCACGCCGCCGCCGCCAGCCTGGTTGCCCTGGGTGACCAGCGACACCTGGTCCAGCCCGCCGCCGGTCGCGTCCGGGCCCCACACGGCGATCGCGAGCGTGTTGTGGCCCTGGTCGTTCAGGATCCCGGCCGGCACGTAGAACTGGTGCTGCGGGCCGACGTTGTTGATGTAGCGCCCGATCAGCCAGCCGTTGACGAAGATGAACGCGCGGTAGTTCGCGGAACCGGCGCCGGGCCCGGGCCCGCCGACCTGCACCGCCACCGGGACATAGCCATGGCGCGGCAGGCTGAGGTCAAAGCTGGTCCGGTACCAGCCGATTCCGGGCGGCACGCCGCGCGCCGCCCAGCTATCGGGCAGCGTCACCGACTGCCAGCTGCGGTCCGGGTAGCCCGGCAGGTGCCAGCCGTTGTCAGTACCGAACAGGCCGGTCGCGTTCATAATGCCGCGGACCGGGTCCTGGCGCAGGGTGGTGCCGCCGGGGCTGCCCATGAGGCGCCAGGTGACCTGCGCCGATGACCCGTTCAGGGTGGCCTTGTACAGGCCGGTCTTCTCGCCGTTGGGGCCCTCGGGGTTGCCCGTGTTCTCCACCAGCACCGCGATCACGTTGTCCTGGCCGGCCGCGGCGGCGCCGGCCGGGAAGCCGAACGTGGCCTCCTGCGGTCCTGCGGCCGAGTGCGAGCCGAGGAAGGCGCCGTTCAGCCAGACCGAGAAGGCGCCCGTCGGTGAGATGCCGTCGGCCGTGAGCGTCACGCCGGTCTCGCCGCCCGCGGCGGTGAAGTGGCCGCGGTACCAGGTGAACCCGTGCTGGTAGCCGTAGTCCGACGCGAAAAGCACCGGGTTCGCCGTCACCGACGAGTTGGTGGTCACCGGATGGTCGGCCAGGGTCCAGGAGCTGTCGTTGAAGCCCGGCTGCGCCTCGGGTGTCTCGTAGCTGAACCGCCAGCCCGACAGCGCGGGCAGGCTTACCGGAGCGGGCCCGCCAACGCTGCCCCGCAGCGAGCCGTCCGGCCCGTTGGTGACGGTGACCCGCTGATCGTTCCAGCTGACGGAGGTGATGCCCGGCGGGGCCCAGACCGTGAGGGGGCCCGCTACGGAGGTGTCCCCGGTCAGGTCGAGCTCATGCCCGTGCGTGGCTGCCGTCCGCACCAGGTAACCGCCTTGCACCAGTACCGGGCCGGCGGCTGTGGACTGCGGCCAGAATTGCTCGGCCACGTTGGTGGAGGCGATCAGCAGCAGCAGTGGCGGCGCGCCGCCGCCGGTCACCTTGACCTCGGCCAGTCCCTGATGGGTGTAGTCGAGGCGCAGGTCGCCGCGGCTGGCGTCCCACGTGCTCGGCACCGACCCAGCCAGCACGGTGACGGTGGGCTGGCTGGCGTACCGCAGCACGGTCTCGCCGTCGGTGCCCGCCGGGTCATAGAGCAGGGCCGTCGCCTGGCCGGCGATGCTCGCCTGGGTCATCAGCTCGGAGGTGGAGTACACCAGGTGCTCGCCCGCGAAGTCGTAGTTCGCGACGAGCATCCGCGAGTCCCGGCCTGCCAGGGTGATCGACGTGCCCGGCTGCTGGGGAACGACCGGGTAGTAGTTGGCCTGCTGGGCGGTCGTCGGGACGTTGATGGCGTCGACGACCACGTTGGGCGCCGAGGATGCGGGGTTGCGCTGCCCGGTCACTGTGATGGTCAGCGTGTGGCTGCCGGACGCCAGCCCGGCCTGGAAGAACAGGACCTGCTGGAACTCCTTGCCCGCCGCCGCGTAGGTGTCCACGGTGCCCACCTGGGTGCCGTCGATGGCGACGGTCCCGATGCCGCCGTTGGTGTTCTTCGGGCCGATCCACTGCACCGCCGTGCCGGTAAAGGTCACCGTCACGCTGTCACCGGCCGTTGCGCTCCACGACTCGGTGCTGTCCCAGTCGCCTCCCGTGTAGCCGGAACTCGAGTCGGCGTGGGTCCAGCTGCCGGTGTAGGTGAGCGCCGGGTCGACGTCGTCATAGGTGTAGCCCGACGACTGGTCCGCAGTCAGCGCCAGGTGCGTGTTCGCCGTAGTGGTGGCAGTGGCGTCGGCCTGGCGCACATAGACGAACTGGGTTCCGTTATCGGGGTTGGCGCGGGCCATGACGGCGACCGCGGCGTTGTCCGGCGCGGGCGGGGCCACCTGCGCCGTCTTGGTCAGCGGCGCGACGGACGTCTCGAAGTCGTTGATCAGCTTGTTCTCGCCGAACTTGGAGCCGGTGATGTCGTTCGGGTCGGCCGTGGTGCCGATCTCGCCGGTCTCGCGGATGGCGGCGCCGTAGTCGTAGGAGGAATAGACGAACGGCGCGGGGAGCCAGCCCCAGTTGGTCCCGCCGACGCCCATGTAGTTGCTCTGCATGGTGGCGCCCTGGGCGATGTTGTTCTTGTAGAAAACATTCTCGAAACTGGGCCCGGTCAGGTTGTAGCAGTTGTCGTACCCAACACCGCCCCAGCCATCGAACGAGCCCCCCTGGTACTCGGGCAGGTACAGCGGTTCGCCCGCCTGCGTCGGGTAGCCGTACGGCTGGCCGAAGCCGGTCGGGTCGGCGCAGTTGAACCCGAGCGGGTAATTGTCCGGGCCGCTGATGTTCACCGCGCCGGTACCAGTGGTGTAGAACGGCCCGCCGCAGCACTGGTTGAAGGTGAGCGGCACCGCGATGCCGTCCGAGTGGGCCTGCTGTTCAAGGTGGGCGAGGTACTGCAGGTCCGCGGCCGACCGGCCGGTGTACTCGTTCTCGATCTGGTAGGCGATCACGTCGCCGCCCCTGGTGATCTGGTGAGCGGCGATGATTGAGTCGATTTCTGAAATCCACTGCAATTCCGCGGACTCGAAGGGCCTGGCGTCGGTGCGGTAGCCGGTCGGCGAGGGCAGCACCCAGGACGGGATCCCGCCGCCGTCGGTCTCGGCATTGATGTACGGGCCGGGGCGGGCGATCACGTACAGGCCGGCTTCCTGGGCCATGTTGAGGAACTCGTTCATGTCCCGGACGCCGCCGAAGTCGTAGACGCCCGGGGATGGGGATGAGTAGTCCCAGTCGAAGTAGACGGTGACCGCGTTATAGCCGTCGGCCTTCATCTTCTGCAGGTCGTCGAGCCACAGCGAGGGCGATGGCGTGCGCCACGGGTCGAATTCCCCAGCCGTGATGAAGACCCGCTTGCCGCCGATCAAGAGAGAACTCTGGTCGTAGGTGACCTTTTGCGACTGGCCGGTCAGCACGCGGGCAGGTGGCGGCAGCGGCGCCGGGGTGACCGAGTTCGACGTGGCCGCCGGGCTGGTGGCGCCGCCGGATGTGGTCGCCGTCACGGTGAAAGTTTCCGCGGTGCCGTTGGCCAATCCGGTCACGATGGCCCAGTCCATGGGGACCCGCGCGGTCACCTGCTGGCCGCCGGAGGCCGTGACGGTGTAGCTCACCACGGAGCCCGCCCCGGTCTCCGGCGGGCACCAGACCACGGTCGCGGAGCCGTCACCCCGGATGGCCCGGACCTCGGCCGGGGCACCGACCGTCGCCGCGCCGGCCGCCGCCGGGCTGGCCGGCGGGCAGGAGGCGTCGCTTCCCGACGCGCCTCGCGCGCCGTCGGCCGCCTGGGCCGGTGCCGCGGCTGACCGGCCGGCCCGCCCCGCGTGGCTGGCCTGGCTGACCTGGCTGGCCTGGCTGACCTGGCTGACCTGGCCGGCCTGGCTGACCTGGCCGGCCTGGCTGACGCTGGCCTGAGCGGCCTGGGCCAGCGGCGGGGTGGTCATGGCGGCCAGCATGGCCAGGGCGCTCACCGCGGCCAGCCCAGCTCGCCGCCCCCGGGTGGAGCGCCGGCTAGAACGCCTCATGGGCCTGGTGCTGATCGGCTTCGGAATCCGCCAGGCCGCCACTGAGTCCCACTGGGCCAGTCGTGTTCCTCGTGGCCACCCGCGGCTGGAAGCTTTCATACACGCCCACCCAGAGTTGAACGATTTCCAACAGGTTCTGGCCCACAGAACAGCCCTAAAGCTCCCGTCTGTCAAGAGATGAAATGTATGGGTCTGGTCGGAAATGGCAATGGCGGGCGGCCCTTACAGACCAATGACGGCCGGGCAGAAAACGGACGCGGTGGGCCGGCTGGCCAGGCCGCCCGGTAGCCTGAGCGCACAGCGCCCGTACCCGGATATGGACCATGCCGGGCCCGTACCCGGATGTGGACCAGGCCGGCCAGCCCCGGGCCGAAGTGCAGCGGGCAGATGGGAGATCACCATGAGCCTGCCGTCGAAGCAGCAGCGAGTCCTCGACCGGACCGAGAGCATCCTGCGGGACTCCGATCCGCGGCTGGCGGCCATGTTCGTGATCTTCACCAGGCTCACCCGGGATGAGGAGATGCCCCGCCTGGAGGAACTGCGGGCCCGGCTCGCCCGGCTCCGGGCCTGGATCTCGTGGCGGACCGGCCCGGTCCGGCGGCGTGCCGGGCAGCCATCGCAGCGGTTGCGGGCGATCCTGCTCTTCCCCGCGGCGCTGGTGGCCATGATCTGCGCACTGCTGATCGGCGCGGGCTCCCCCGGCGGACAGCGGTGCGGGCCCGCGTTGAAGGCTCCTGCCACCGAGCTGATCGTGAAGGCCAGGCAGTGCCGGATGGGCATGGTGCGCATGCCGCTGCTCAGCCACTAGCCTGACGACTCCGCGAGGCCCTGGACCTGCGCTTCGCCGAGGCGTGGCGGTGCTTCGCGCCGCCGCCGACAACTGGGTCGACGTCGTCACCCAGCACGGCCACGGCGCGCTGCGGGACGTATGGCTCGACATCCTGGCCCGCCGTAGCGCGCCACGGATCGGCCACGTGCTGACCCTCTGACCGGTTGGGTGGGCGGCCGGCCGGCGGCGCCGGCGGCCGGCCACACGAGGTGACCCCGGGCCGTCAGGCCGGCTCGGGCGGGGTGACCGGCACGCTGTTCGTGCGAGCCACGTCGGCGTACCAGAGGGCACTGCGCTTCGGGATCCGGCGCTGGGTGCCGAAATCCACGAAGACGAGCCCGAACCGCTTGGAGTACCCCTCGGCCCACTCGAAATTGTCCAGGAGCGACCAGACGAAGTAGCCGCGCAGGTTCACCCCGGCACCGATGGCGCGCCGGGCGGCGTGCAGGTGGCCGTGCAGGTAGCTGACCCGCTCGAAGTCGTCGACCACGCCCTCCGGGGTGACGTAGTCATAGGTGGCGGCGCCGTTCTCGGTGATGTACAGCGGCAGGCCGGGCGCCTCGGTGCCCAGCCGGACCAGCAACTCGTGCAGTCCCTCGGGATCGACCAGCCAGCCCATGGCGGTCAATGGCATGCCGTCCGGGTTGACGCTCACGCCGTGACCCCGGTCCGGCATCGGCCGCTCACCGCGGCGCAGGCCGGTGCCGTCGCGCAGCCGGACCACGTGCGGCGCGTAGTAGTTCACGCCGAGAAAGTCGATCGGCTCCTGGATCTCGCGGAAGTCACCGCCGGCGATGATCTCGTCGCCCGGGCGGAAATCGCGGCCCAGGGCGGCTGGGTAGCGGCCCCGCAGGAGTGGCTCAAGGAACACGCCGTTGATCTCGGCGTCGATCTCCGCCGCGAGGCCGTCCGCCGACGGCTCGGCCGCGCGGATCGGGGACAGGTTCAGCGTGATCCCCACCTCGCCCGCGTCGGACCGCGCCGCCCTGATGGCCCGGGTGGCGCGGCCGTGGGCGAGCAGCAGGTGGTGGGTGACCTCGGTGGCCTGCCGGTGGTCGGCGATGCCCGGCGCGTGCTCGCCGGTGCGGTAACCGAGATTGGCGATCACCCACGGCTCGTTGATGGTGATCCATCGCTTGGCCCGGTCACCGAGGGCCGTCACGACGATCTCCGCGTACTCAGCGAACCGGTCGGCGATGTCCCTGGCCGTCCAGCCGCCCTTCTCCTGCAGCGCCTGGGGCAGGTCCCAGTGGAAGAGCGTGACAGCGGGCTGGATGCCGCGCTCCAGCAGGCCGTCGACCAGCCTGCTGTAGTAGTCCAGGCCGGCCAGGTTGGGCGGGCCCTGCCCGTCGGGCTGGATCCGCGGCCATGACACCGAGAACCGGTAGGCGCCGACGGACATCCGGGCGAGGATGGCGAGGTCCTCGTCGAGCCGGTGGTAGCTGTCGCAGGCCGTGTCGCCCGTGTCGCCGCCCCTGGTGCGGCCTGGCTCATGACTGAAGGTGTCCCACACCGAGGGCCCCTTGCCGTCCTCGTGCGCGGCGCCCTCGATCTGGTATGCGGCGGTGGCGGCCCCCCATAGGAAGCCGTCGGGAAACGCTTTCCTGCCCTGCCCGTCCGGTGACCCCATGCAGTCCCTCCTTGGTGAGCCGCGGCCCTCAGGCGCGGCGCTTCCGGGCGGTGCGGGCGCGGGCCGACGGTCCACGGGGCCGGCTGGCCGCGCAGCCGGCGGCCGCCGCAGGCCGCTACCGCAGCGGCATTGACACCGCTTACATCCCTCCCTAACATAACCACCGAAACGCGTATATGTAACCGCTTACAAGTGTTCGTGAACCAGGGAAGTTTCATGACCACGGTCTACGATGTCGCGCGTCTGGCGGGTGTCTCCACCGCAACGGTCTCACGTGTTGTGCGCGGCTCCGATCTCGTTCACCCGGAAACGCGCCAGCGCGTCATTGAGGTGATTGAGCAGCTCGGATTCGTGCCAGACGGATCTGCGCAAGGGCTGTCCCGGCGGCATAAGGACATCATTGGCCTGGTCGCCCTGGAGCGCGGCGTTGACGAGATCGACATCGAGCGCAGCAGCGTCCTGTTCGTGGACCAGATCGTGCACGCCGCCGAGGCCGTGCTGCGGGGCACCGAGTGCTCGCTGCTCCTGTCGTTCGGCCCCCGTGGTGAGCCGTTCCAGCGGCGGGTGCGGTCACTGTCCGGCAAGGTCGACGGGCTCCTCATGGCCGAGGAGGTGATGCCCGCCGACCAGCTCCGTGCCCTCGCCCGGCGGGTGCCCATCGTCCTCATCGCTGGCCCGCGGGCCGAGCGCGAGATGGATGTCGTGACCGTCGACAACGCCTCCGGCATCCGGTCGCTGGTCGCGCACCTGACGCGGGCACACGGCTACCGGCGGCTCTGCTTCATCGGCGGGCCGCCGGACTCGCCCGACGCACAAGAGCGCCTGGCCGCCTTCAGCCAGATGGTCCGCGATACCCCCGGCTGCGCCTGCGACCCCGTCATCCACGGGGACTTCTCCGAGGCCAGCGGCTCGGTGGCGGCCCGGGCCCTGCTGGCCCGCCCGTCCCTGCCCGAGGCCGTGACCTGCGCCAACGACCAGATGGCCATCGGGGTCCTGCGGGAGTTCCAGCAGGCTGGCATCCGGCTGCCCAGTGCGGTGGCGGTCACCGGCTTCGATGACATCTACCCCAGCCGGATGGTCGACCCACCGCTGACCACGGTCAGCCAGCCGATATACGAGCTCGGCACCCTCGCGGCGCAGCGGCTGCTGGCCCGCATCGACGGGGGGGCGAAGCTGCCGCCGCTCGCCGAGGTGCTCCCCACCCACCTCGTCATCCGGGCCAGCTGCGGCTGCCCGCCGCCCGGGACCCGGTGAGCCGGCGGCCATGCGGTACCTAGCGCGCAATCCAGCCGGGAGCGGGACCAGACAGGTGCGTTTACCCGGAAGGAGAGTCCACCATGCTCAGACCCACCCGGCTCAACCACATCCTGCTCAACCACATCCGGTGGTCGCGGGAGGCCGGCCCGCCACGGCGGCGCCGCTGGCTAGCCGCGGCCTCGCTGGCCCTGGTCGTGCCGCTGGGCACCTCGCTGGTGATCATGACGGGCGCGCTGCAGGCCTCCGCCACCACCGTGCCCGGCCCGCCGCCGGGCTGGACCACCACCTACAGCGACAGTTTCTCTGGCGCGGCCGGCTCCGGCGTCGATTCCGGATGGACACCCGACACCGGCACGCAGTACTCCGGCACCGGCTGCACGGCTAACTGGGGCACCGGTGAGGTCGAGTCCAACACCTCCTCGACCGCGAACGTGGCCGAGGACGGCAGCGGCCACCTGAACCTCACTCCCGTCAGCTCCGGGGGTTCCTGGACATCGGGCCGCATCGAGACGGTCTCCGACAGCTTCGCCGCGCCGACCGGCGGCGAGATGGAGGTCAGCGCCTCGATCAGGCAGCCGAACCCGTCCAGCGGCCTCGGCTACTGGCCGGCGTTCTGGATGCTGGGAGCTGGCTTCCGGGCCAGCGGGGCCGGCACCTCCGGCACCATGAACTGCTCCAACTGGCCGTCGGCCGGCGAGATCGACGTCATGGAGAACGTCAACGCGCTGTCGGAGCACTCGGGCACACTGCACTGCGGCGTTGACCCCGGCGGCCCGTGCAACGAGACCACTGGTCTCAGCAGTGGCCTGCAGGCGTGCTCGGGCTGCCAGACCGGCTACAACACGTATTCGGTGATCGTCAACCGGACCAACACGAGCAACGAATCGGTCACCTGGTACCTCAACGGAACCCAGTACTACACGGCGACCGAGAGCCAGGTCGGCACCGCTACCTGGCAGGCGGCCGTTGATCACGGCTTCTTCCTGATCCTTGACCTGGCCATCGGCGGCAGCTACCCCGACGTGGTGTGCGGCTGCACCGCCCCCGCCGCCTCGACCAGTTCCGGTGCCGCGATGAGCGTGGGCTACGTGGCGGTCTACCAGACCACCGGCAGCAGCGGCAGCCCGTCGCCGAGCCCCAGTGCTTCAGCCAGCCCCTCGCCCAGCCCCACCTCCTCGAGCGGCGGGGGCGGCGCGTCCTGCACCACGACCGCGACCTCGGACATCTCCGCGGACTGCGACAGCACCAGCCACGGAACGATCTCGGTGACCGCGGCCACGGGTGACACCAGCCCGTCCGGGGTGGACGGCAACCAGGCCGCCCAGCTCATCAACGGCAACTACCTGGAGTACACCGGGGTCAATTTCGGGGCCGGCGGATCGAGCCAGTTCGACGCGCGGGTCGCCTCCGGGGCCGCCGGAGGGGTGAGTGGCCTGGTGGAGGTGGTGCTGGACAGCCCCACGAACCCCCCGGTCGGGAGCTTCGCGGTGGGGAACACCGGCGGCTGGGCCACCTGGCGGACGATCCCGGCCAACATCACCAGGACCACGGGCACGCACAACGTGTACCTGGAATTCTCATCCGGCGCGAGCGGCAGCCCGCCGTTCGTCAGCCTGCATTACTTCAACTTCCCAACCTCATAATCAACGGAAAAGCTGCCCACCTGCCGTAGTGAACCGGCAGGCAGGCGGCCCGGCTGGGCCAACAGAAACTGCCTGCCTGCCGTAGTGAACCGGCAGGCGGGCGGCCCGGCTGGGACGAGTCAGCTACCGTCGCGGCGGCGCAGCTCGCCGCGGCCGACAAAGGTGAACATGCGCTGGCCGGGAACTGACGGCTGCGGTGGCCCAGCGAACCGGTGGGCGCCGACCCCGTAGCCGATACCCGGTTCGGACACCCACTGCCGGTCGAACCCCTGCGCCGCGAACCAGCGGCAGATCTGCGGGACCAGGTCGGGTTCAAACCGGCCCCGCGTCCAGAGCACGGTGCCACCGACCGCACACAGCTGGGCGCAGCAGCTGACGGTGCGCTCGATGTCCTCGCCGGTGATGTTGCCGAACACCCCGCAGGCCAGCACGAGATCCGCGGGGATCAGGCCGGCGTAGGCGTCGGTCAGCCCGGCATCGCCGATCACCACCTCGACGTCCGGCAGCCCCGCGTCGGCCGCGGCCGCGCGGGCTGTCGCCGCGTTGCGCGGGTCGAGCTCTACCAGCCGCGCGGTCACCTCGCGCCCCCGGGGGTGACTGGCCAGGACGCCGATCAGGTCACGGCCCTGACCCGCGCACATGCTGACCGCGCGCAGCGGCCCCGGCGGAGCCTGGTCCAGCGCCTCCCGGACGCGGTCCTGGACGGCCTCCAGCCGCCGGGCCAGTGACGAGCCCGGCACGTCATAGTCGTCGTGCCAGGCCCGCCAGTCCCGCTCCGCCATCAGCCCTGCCGTTCAGTCAGCCCTGCCGTTCAGTCAGCCCTGCCGTTCAATCAGCCCTGCCGTTCAATCAGCTCCGCCGTCCGTCAGCCTGTCGTCCCCGTCAGCCTGTCGTTCCGTCAGCCTGCCGTCCCCGTCAGCCTGCCGTCCCGTCAGCCCGGCCGTTCCATGACCCAGATCATCCGGCGGCCGCGTTCCCCCGGGGCCTCGGGCTCGTGGTCGTCGATACGGTCGAGGCGGTAGCCGAGCTTGCGGGGAATGGCGGCACTCGCCTGGTTCGCGTCGTCGCAGTGGATCTCCGCCTGGGTCACGCCGGGCAGCGCGAGGGCGACCGGCGTGAGCGCTCCGGCGGCCTCGGTTCCGAGTCCCCGGCCGGTGTGCCGCACGTCAATCCAGTAGCCGATCTCGATGCCGCCGTCGCCCGGCCGGCGGTGCAGGCCGATCTCCCCAACGACCGTGTGGTCCTCGGCCAGGAGCACCGAGTAGATGAAATCGGTGCCTGATTCCCACAGGTCATCCGCCTCAGCCACGCGGGCCAGCTGCGCCCTGGGGTCAGCCGCCTCCGGCGCCGCCCACGGCATCCAGGGGCGCAGATGATCCAGGCTGGCCCGCACGGCCGCGGCAATAGCTGCCGCGTCGGCGGCGTGCACCCGCCTGAGCAGAAGCGAGCGGGACGTTACCTCTTCAGGAGGGGCAGCGACATGGCCTGGTCCCCCCGATGAAGTGGTGGGCACGTCTGATCGCTCGGTGGCTGGGGGCATGGTCCATACTAAGCAGCCGCGCGTGGCCAGCCTGCCGGGGGGCGCAGCGTCAGCTGGACCGCTCCGTGCCCACTGGCAACGGGCCGTCCACCATGAACGGCGGCGGATCGTCGCCGACGATGACGCCTCCGCCGTGACCCCAGGACAGATACCGCCAGGACAGGTTGAGCAGCGCGGAGATGCGGTTGCGGTTGCCGAGCAAGGTGATCAGGTGCAGCGCGAGCCAGGCCAGCCAGGCGAGTGTGCCGCGGATCCGCAGCCGGTGCGGCAACTCGACGACGGCGGAGCGCCGGCCGATCGTGGCCATGATGCCCTTGTCGTGATAGCTGAACGGGACCGTCGCCCGCCCGGCGGTGAGCAGCCCGATCTGCGCCGCGGCGTGCCGTCCCATCTGCAGCGCGGGCTGCGCGAGCTGTGGCAGCGGCTGGCCGGTGACGAGCGAAATATCACCCAGGGCGAAGATGCGATCCTGCCCGCGGACCCGCAGATCGGGGCCGACCAGGATGCGGCCGCCCCGTCCCTGGGGCAGGCCCCATTCAGCCGTCCCGGCCGGGGCCGATACCCCGGCCGCCCAGACAGTCACGTCGCTGGGCAGGTCTTCGCCGTTGGCCAGCAGCACCCGGTCGTTGGTGACCTCGCGGATGGCCGTGTCCAGCCGGACCTCGACACCGCGCGCGAGCAGCTGATCGCGGGCGTAGTCACGCAGCGCGGGCTGGAACGGGGCCAGCAGCGCCGGTGCCTGCTCCACCAGCCTGATGTGCACGGAGGCCAGGTCAACCTCGGGGAACGCGGCATCCAGGGCGGTGCTGCGCAGCTCGGCCAGCGCGCCCGCCAGCTCGACGCCGGTCGCACCGCCGCCCACCACGGTGAAGTTCACGGCCTTGCCCGCGCCCGCGACGTCGAGACGCTCCAGCCGGGCCATGATGTGATCGCGCAGCGAGACCGCGTCCCGGCGGGTGTAAAGGCCCAGGCTGTGCTCGGCCGCCCCGGTCACGCCGAAGTACGCCGCCGAGACGCCGGTGGCCAGGATCAGGTAGTCGTATTCGAAACTGGTGCCGTCGGCCAGCGTGATCCGCTGCGCCGCCGCGTCAATCCCGGTCAGCTCGCCGAGCCGGAACCGGGCGCCGTGCGCGCGGGTCACCGCACGCGCCGGGTAGGCGACGTCGCCCGGATTCAGGCCGCCGGTCGCTACCTGGTAGAGCAGAGGCTGGAAGGTGCTGTAGACGTTGCGGTCGATCAGCAGCACCTGGGCTCCCGCCCGGGCCAGCCGCTCGACTGCCGCCAGCCCGGCGAAACCGGCGCCCACGATAATGACCCGCGCGCCGTCGGTGCCTACCGGACGGTGCCTACCGCGCCACATGCCTGCCACCCCTGCCTCGTCGGCCGGCCCCGCGCCGGCCCTCATAAGTGGTAACCGGCGCGCCGGGCAGAACATGCCCCGGACCCGTCCGCGGGGTGACCGGCCCTGGGAAGTCGCACGGAACACGCCCCGGACCGTCCGCGGGTGACCGGCCCTGGGAGGTGACACGGAACACGCCCCGGACCCGTCCGCTGGGTGACTGGCCCTGGGAAGTCGTTGGGTAAAAGGTTTCATCGGATGCCCGGCGCCCGGTCGTGCGCTGAATCGATAACGTATGCAGGGCGACGCGACCATCCCCTGGTACTAAGGAGACGTCATGACCGAACGGGCACCGCTGCCATACGACTTCCACCCCGAGGTCCCCTCGTTCACGGTGGAAAGTGACGACGTCGCCGACGGCGAAATGATGGGGAACGCGCAGGTATACAACAGTTTCGGGATGTCGGGCGACAACATCTCCCCGCACCTGCGCTGGCACGGGTTCCCGGCCGAGACCCAGGGATTCGCGGTGACCGCCTACGACCCCGACGCGCCGACCGGGTCCGGATTCTGGCACTGGCTGGTGCTCGGGATCCCGGCGTCCGTGACCGAGCTGGCCCGAGGCGCGGGCGGCGCGGATGGCTCGGGCCTGCCCAAGGGCGCGTTCTCGGTGCGGAACGACTACGGCTCGAAGGACTTCGGCGGGGCCGCCCCGCCGGCCGGCGACCCGCCGCACCGGTACGTGTTCGCCGTGCACGCCCTCGACACCGACGACCTCGGCGTCGACTCGGACATCTCCCCCGCGGTGGCCGGCTTCAACCTCCGCTTCCACACCATCGCCCGGGCGCTGATCATCCCGGTCTACGGCCACTGACCGGCCCGAGCTTGATGATGAGGGAGACATATCGTGCCGCTTGATGAAGACACCGTGCGCCTGGCCAAGGGCAAGAACCTGGCCACGGTCGTGACCCTGATGCCGAGCGGACAGCCGCAGGCGCTGCTCACCTGGGTAGATACCGATGGTGAGCACGTCCTGGTGAACACCGAGCCGCAGCGGCAGCGGGCGAAGAACGTCAGCCACGACCCACGGGTCACCGTGCTCATCCATTCCGCTGACAATCCGTATGACTGGTCAGAGGTGCGCGGCCACGTCGTCGCCGTGGCCACGGGGGACGAGGCCCGCGAGCACATCGACGAGTTGTCGCGCAAGTACAACGGCACCGAGTACCGCAACCCGATCGGCCCACAGGGCCGGATCATCCTCAAGATCGCTGCGGACAAGGTGAACACGCCCAAGTCGCTGGGCCGTCGATAGCGGCGTGTCCTCGGACAGGCCACTTCCCGCCATGCCCGCGATGCCCGCCAGGTCCCCGTTCGATCCGGTCGCGGCAGACTATGACGCCGGGCGCCCCGGCTACCCGGACGGCCTGTTCACAGCGCTGGAGGACACAGCCGGGCCGCTGTCCGGGGCGCTGGTGCTGGACGCGGGGGCGGGAACTGGCATCGCGACCCGGCAACTGACCGCCCGCGGGGCCCGGGCCATAGCCCTGGACATCGGCGAGCAGATGCTGCGGCGGGCCCAGGCCCGGAGTCCGGAGATGAATTGCCTGCTCGCTGACGGCAACGCCATCCCGATCCGTTCGGGCTCTATTGACCTGGCCTGTTTCGCCCAGTCGTGGCACTGGTTCGACCCGGACCGGGCCAGCTGGGAAGTGGCCCGGGTGCTCCGGCCGGGCGGGCACTGGTCGGCGTGGTGGAGCCACGCGTGGGCGGACGGCGAGCCGTGGTTCGAGACCTACCAGCGGCTGATGGAGGCCGCGTGCCCCGGCTACCGCCGACATCACCGTAACTCGGACTGGAGCGAAGGGAGCATCGCCCAGACCGGGCTGTTCGAGGACGGCATCCGGATCGTCGTGCCGTGGACCCGGATGCTGGACGTGGCGCGGTGGATGACCGAGGAGCGCAGCAAGTCCTACGTGGCCCAGCTTCCCCCGGCCGACCGTGACCGGCTGCTGCGCGGCATCGGCGAGATCCTCGGCATGCACTTCCCGGCCGGCGAGATGGCGGTCCCCTACCGCACCCGGATATGGCTGGCCCGCCGGCGCCCCGCCTGACCCGCCGCAGTCGGATCGCCCGGCCCACCGACACCGACGCCGACCCGGACCCGGTCCCTCCTCCCCCACCTCCCCACATCCACCTCCTCCTCCATGATCACGGAATATTCCGGACACATAGGCCCAGAAATATTCCATGATCATGGAGAGCGGGCCGCGCCGGTGGTGTCAGATGACCAGGCCAGGCCGCTCGGCCATGCCGTTATGCGGTGACATCACAGTTCCCTCACTAAGCAGAAACCGCCCGGGACACAGGCCGAGGGCGGTGCAACACTGTGGTGGGCGGCGTAACCCTTCAGTAGGCATATGACACATACCGAGATATCAGTTCACCTGCCCGAGGAGCCGAATCGGTTTATCGGGCGGGAGCAGGAACTCAGCGACCTGCGTGACGTCCTGGCCGATACGCGGGCACTCACGCTCTGTGGTCCCGGCGGCATTGGCAAAACACGGCTGGCCCTGCAGGTCCTGGCCACCGTCGCGGCCGACTTCCCGGACGGGGTGTGGCTGGTCGAGCTGGACGATCTGCGGGAACCCCGGCTGGTGGTCCCGCGGGTGGCGTCGGCTGTCGGCGTGCCGGGGGAACCCGGCCGGCCGCTGATCGACACCCTCGCTGATGCGCTCGCGCCGCGCCGGATGCTGCTCGCGCTCGACAACTGCGAGCACCTGATCGAGGCCTGCGCCCGCCTCTGCCAGCGGCTGCTGGCCAGCGCGCCGGCCCTGCGCGTGATGGCGACGAGCCAGGAGCCGCTCCGGATGCCGGGCGAGGTGGTCAGGCAGGTCCCCCCGCTGTCCGTGCCTCCGCTGTCCGTGCCTCCGCTGTCCGTGCCCCCGGAGACGTCGGCCGCGCAGCCGGCGGTCCTGCTCGGATACGACGCCGTCAGGCTCTTCGCGGACCGGGCCGCGGCGGCGCGCCCAGGTTTCGCCCTGACCGAGCACAACGCCGAGGCCGTGACCGCCATCTGCCGGGCCCTGGATGGCGTTCCGCTGGCCATCGAACTGGCCGCGGCGCGCGCCGGCGCGCTCTCCCCGGAGCAGATCGCGGAGCGCCTCGGCGACCGCTTCGCCCTGCTTGGCCTGGGTGACCGCACCGCCCCGCCGCGCCAGCGCACCTTGCGCGCCGCGCTCGACTGGAGCCATGCCCTGCTGAGCACCCGGGAGCAGGCCCTGCTACGGCGGCTGTCGGTGTTCGCGGCCTGGTCGCTGGAGATGGCCGAGCAGGTATGCGCGGATGACGATCTCCCGGCGGCCGAGGTCCTCGACCTGACCAGCGGGCTGGTGGACAAGTCCCTGGTGGTGGTGGAGCCGGAAGTGCTCGGGCAGGCCCGCTACCGGCTGCTGGACACCATCCGTGACTACGCGGCCGGGAAACTGGCCCAATCCGGCGAGTCCGCGGCCGCCGAGCTCCGGCTTCGTGACTACACGCTGCGCTTCGTCCAGCGAGCCGAGGCCATCGGGATGGCGGTCGTCGCGACCCCATGGTCATCGGTGGTAGACGTGTTCCGCAGGTACGACGCCGATGCCGGAAATCTCCGTCAGGTGCTGAGCCGATGCCTGGCGGATGGCGACGCGGAAACCGGGCTGAGGATCTGCACCGCGGTCCGGCCCTGCTGGATCGCCCGCGGCTCGTTCGCCGAGGGCAGCGACTGGCTCGGCCGTTTCCTCGCCATCGCCCAGCCCGGGCTGCCCGACCTGGTGCGCGGCGCGGCACTGGTCGGCCGGGCGCAGCTCGCTCTGGCCAACGAGTCCGCAGCCGCCGTGTCCTGGGCCCGGGAGGGCCTGGAGCTGTGCCGGGCCGGCGGCGATGCGGTCTGGACAGCTACCGCGCTGAACCTCCTCGCCGACGCCGGGCTGCAGGCGGGCCGGATCGAGCAGGCCGAGGCGTTCGCCGCCGAGGCCCGGGCGATCGCCCGGCACGCCGGGAACGGCTGGAACGAGGGATACGCCCTGGGCACCCAGGCTAGGCTGGCCGGCCTGCGCGGGAAGATGCGGGAAGCCAAGGAACTCGGTGATGCCGGGCTCGCCGTGATGCGGCGCATCGACCAGCAGTGGGGTGTCGCGCGGACGCTGCTCGGGCTCGGCTACCTGGCCCGGCTGCGCGGCGATCCGGCTGGCGCCCTGGGCTGTTACCTGGCGGCCCTGCCCATCCTGCGCGAGATCGACTCGCGGCCGGAGACCGCACGCTGCCTGGCCGGCATCGGCCTGGTCGCCCTGGATCAGGGCCAGCTTGACGTCGCGCGGCAGCATCTGACCGAGAGCCTGCGGCTGAGCCAGGCCACAGGCGGCCGCCTCGGGGTAGCCCGCGCGCTGGAAGCGTTCGCGGCGCTGACGGTCCAGCAGGGCCACGTCGAGGTGGCGGTCCAGTTGACGGCGGCCGCCGACGGCCTGCGCGAGGTGGCTGCCTTCCCGCCACTGCCTCCCGGCCGCAAGCAGCGGACCCTGACGGCGGCCCGGGACCTGGGCGAGGCCGCGGTAGCGGGGCTGTGGGCGCAAGGCCTGGCGATGACCGCTGACGCCGCGGTGGCCATGGCCCTGGCCGACCGGGGGCCGGGCCGACCGGCCAGCCCGGCCGTCCCGGACCTGTCACCGCCGGCCGACCTGTCACCGCCGGCCGGCCTGTCACCGCCGGCCGGCCTGTCACCGCTGGCCGGCCTGACGCCCCGCGAGTCGGAAATTGTCGCGCTCGTCGTCCGCGGCCGCAGTAACAAGGGCATCGCAGACGACTTGGTGATCAGCCCGGCTACCGCCGCACGGCACGTCGCGAATATCCTGGCGAAGCTGGGTTTTACCTCGCGGGCCCAGATCGCTGCCTGGGCCGCGGGGAACGGATCAGCTCACCCGCACCGACCCGGTAACGGGGCAGCTTTACTAGATGAAGCGCCCTACGATGGACTCCGGCCGGTGACCGACCGCGACCATTCATAGGACAGGCGATGAGCAAGGCGACCAGGATCAGGCAGCAGAACGCCCGCGAGAGGATAGCGGCGCAGCGGGCCGCAGCGCGGAAGGCCGAGATCCGTAACCGGGTCTTCATCACTGGTGGCAGCATCCTCGCTGTCATTGTCGTAGTGGTCGCTTTCATCATCATCAAGGCCAACCAGAACGCGGCCAAGACGGGCTCGGGCACCTCAGCCACCGGCGCGGCGCTGCCCGCCCGCGTGATCAAGGACATCACCGCAGTCCCGGCGGCCACGCTGAACGCGATCGGTCCTGGCAGCACCGTCTCGAAAGCCGTGACGTCCATCTCCGGCTCAGCCCTGACATCCGCCGGCAAGCCGGAGGTTCTGTACATCGGCGCGGAGTACTGCCCGTACTGCGCGACCGAGCGGTGGGCCATGGCGGTGGCGCTGAGCCGCTTCGGCATCTTCTCCGGCCTGCGCGGCATCTACTCCAGCAGCACGGACGTGGACCCGAGCACGCCCACGCTGACGTTCTACAAATCCACCTACACCAGCAAGTATCTGACCTTCACCCCGGTCGAGACGACCACGGAGGACCGGAATACGACGCTGCAGACCCCGACCGCGGCGCAGGCCAAGATCTGGCAGAAATACGACTCGGCCGGGAACATCCCGTTCATCGATTTCGGCAACAAGTACCTGATCAACCAAGTGACCTACGATCCCTCCGTGCTCAAGGGCAAGACCTGGGCCCAGATCGCCTCCGCGCTGAACGACAAGTCGAGTGCGATCGCGAAGGGGGCTGACGGCTCCGCCAACGTGATGACGGCCGCCATCTGCAAGCTGACTCACAACCAGCCGGCGAACGTCTGCACCTCGCCGATGATCACGAGCCTGGCGGGACAGATCTGATGGCCGGCCCCAGGCCAGCCCGCAGTCAGGGAGCGGCCGCCCGCGGCGCCACCACCACCGGCGGGACCACGGCCAAGGGGGCCACGGCCAAGGGGACCACCGGCAAGGGGACCACCGGCAAGGGGACGTCCGCTAAGAAGAGCAACACCCGGGGCGGCAGGCCGGACACACAGCCCGCCGCCGCCCCGGCCCGGGGGCAGCGGGACAGGACTCCGCCGGGCCAGGGCCGCTCCCGCATCCCGGCCGCGTCAGCCCGTGACGCTGCCGAGGCCGGCGCGGCCGCCCCCGACCCGCTGCGGGCGCCGCTGTGGCTGCAGATCTCCACCCTGGTGCTGTCGCTCGGCGGCCTCGGGGACTCGATCTACCTCACCATCGCGCACTACACGAGCAGCAATATCCTGGCCTGCTCGGACAAGGGGGTCATCAACTGCGCGAAGGTCACCACGAGTCCCGAGTCGATCGTGTTCGGCATCTTCCCGGTGGCCGTGCTCGGCTTGGCTTTCTTTGTCTTCATGGTGGCCATCAACACCCCATGGGCGTGGCGCGCACGGCTCCCGGTCATCCGCTGGGCCCGGCTGGGCTCGGTGATCGTCGGCATAGTCTTCGTGCTCTACCTCGTCTACACCGAGGTGATCACCCTGGGCAACATCTGCCTGTTCTGCACGTATGCGCATGTGATCACGCTTCTGCTGTTCGGCCTCATCGTGTTCAGCGCCAGCGCGGGCTACGGCGTCAAGCCCGCCGTGGACCAGCGGGTGAAATCCCGCCACTGACCGGCCGGGCACCGATGGAGATCCACCGGCTCGCCGACCATTAGGGGCCGGCAGGGACATCTCTGACGGAGTATCTCGTCGAATGGATGAGGCGAGGTTCGTCCCGCTGCTGACGACGCCCGCCCGGCACGCTCCTATCGTCGGTCGCATCGTGCGATGTCGCAGCGGGGCGAGCGCCGGGAGGCGGGCATGCCGGATGTCATCAGGTGCCAGGGACTGGGTAAGCGCTACGGGTCAGCGGTGGCGGTCGACAGCCTGGACCTGACCGTCGAGGCCGGGCAGGTGTTCGGGTTCCTCGGCCGCAACGGGGCGGGCAAGCCCGATATCGGATTGTGACATTTCTATGCACTGCTACCCCGTTGCCACAGATCCGCAAGAACCCTACGCCCTGGCGGAAACCCCCGCCAGCTTGTGTTCTATCCCGGCCGTCGTGTCTGGGGCGGCCGTCCTTGACCCGGGACGACGTCCCGGCTGTCCGGTCGCGCGCCAGGACGGCCGTCCCAGACGGAGGTGAACGCTTCACGGCCCGCCGTTCCGCTCAACCTGGCACGTCGCCAGCCGGGGCACGGCCACGAAAGGACCCTGCCTCTGGTGCCGCGCGCCCTCTTGACGACGACGAGTTAGACGCCTACGTCAAGGAAGTAGTGGACAATCTTCCCCCGCTGACTGACGCGCAGCGTGACCTGCTCGCGCTGATCTTCCAAAGCACCCGCTACAAGTAGTCCTCCATAAGCGTGCACCGCCCGTTGTTCGGGGGGGCTGGCCAGGCCCAGGCCACGTCGCGGGTCAGCCCGAGGTACATGAAAGGTCAGGCATAGGACCACGGGAGGTACACCAAAGGTCAACCTGCTGGCTGTGCTCAGGCTGATCTTCCGCAGTCGGCGCACGTCGCGGACGCTGCGGCAGTAGCTAGTCAAGCGGGGGTGGCAGGCAGGTCATGCAGGTCGCCAACGATCGTTTCGCGGCTGAAGTTCTCGATTTGCTCGTCCAGTTCGCGGGCCTGTGCTGAGCCTTGGTAGCTCGGAGCGGCCAGTACGGAGCGCACGGCTGATAGCCGGTGGGGAAGCGCGTCGATGCGCTTGTCTGGAGGCAGGGTGAGCACGGGCGCGAGGTCGACTGCGTCGAGGTCGCCGTGGCGTAGCTGGGCCAAGGAGAGGTTGATGAAGGCAATGGCTTCGCAACCGTACGAGCGGTCGTCGGCGGGACCGGCCTGGAACAGCCGGATAGCCGTTTGAAGTTCAGCGATGGCGTCGGACTCGCCGTCGTGCAGGTCGGCAAAGGCTGTCCCGGCGAGGTAGGACTGCTTGGCTGGCTGGCAGGCGAACTGGCCGCCGATCTCGTCGTGGAGTTCGTCGCGATGTTCCCGTCCGCGGGTCTGGCGCCCGGCGATGATCGCGGTGCGGGCCTGGTCTGGCTGGCCGAGCTTGGCGGCGGCCATGGCGTGCAGACAGTGCAGGCGCACGGCACCAGCACCGTCTGAGAGGTAAAGCAGGCCGTCTTGGGCGAGGTGGCTGGCTTGCCGGGTGCGGCCGTGCCAGTAGGCGAAATTGGCTTGCTGGCCTCGGAGGAAGCCCATCAGGGGCCGGTGGTCGATGGCGACCGCGTATGCCCAGCCGGCGCGGGCCAGTTCATCGGCTGCCTGCGGGTAGCCAAGGTCGTTGGCGGCGTTCGCCATCAAGCCGTTCAGGCCGCCCAGCAGGAAGTACAGCTCGGTGGCGTCTCGTGGCCACAGGCGCCGGTCCAGTGCAGCGTAGATCCGGGCGCGGACGCGCCGCATCTCGCGGAACAGCGGGAAGGGTTCTCCGGTGACATACGCATGGGCGATGCGTGTCACATCGGCGCGTAGCTGTTCCAGGGTCGCCTCGCCTATGTCGCGGTGTTCTGCTTGCTCGGCGTGGTCGCTGCCCTCATGTGCCGTCATCAGCACCTCCCGCTCAATCCCGCAGCCGCCCATGTCCGGTGGCGCCTGCTTTCCAAGGTAGGCGACGGGTAGCGATGCTGACAGGGCGGCGGTGGCCGGCAGGCGCGTGAAGTCGGCCGGTGACGGTGGTTGCCGGAGTTCGATGACGGCAGCGAGGTGCCGTTCGGTCTCTGGCTGGGCGGGCGCGGGTGAGAGTGGCGGCGGCTGGGGTACGCGCGGCCCGGTGAGGCGTTTGCCGGCGCCGGGTGGGTTCTGGCTGTATTTCTCCAGGACGAGCAGGTCGCCTGGGGGCAGGTGCTCGCGGTCGGCTAGGTCGATCAGTTCCAGCACGGTGCAGCCGTACACGGCCGCTAGCAGCGCCAGTAGGTAGGGCTTGGGCCTGCGCCCGGTGGGTTCGGTTCCTGCCCCGGGCCAGTTTTCGATCTCGCTCAGGTGCGAGGCACGCATGGCGCAGGTGCCACCCGTGTCAAGGCCGGTCTGGCCGGCGTACGTGTTGATGCACTCGGCCGCCACTGTCTGGCTCCACCCCAGTGCCTCGCGCCAGGCGGTGCGGGGCCGCAGCTTATAGCGGCGGGTGAACTCGGCCGCGATCTGCCGGTGGTCCAGGCCGATGCCGCGCATCTTGTCCCGCAGAGCGCTCTTTTCCGCCCGCTGGCTCGTCTTCGCGTAGGGCATTGCTTCTGCCTTTCCAAGCGTCACGCCGCTCATATGCTGGGCGGCGCGAGGCTGCCATGAAGCCCGCTGGTGGCGGCGAATCCCTTGTGGCGGCTGGCTCAATCGTCGTGATCACCGTTTGCCCTGAATCGTGGACAGACTGTGCCCGGTCGCTTCATGTGCCGAACGCCCGTTTTCGTTGGGTTCCGCCTAGCTGGCAGGTATACGATCCAGGTCGAACGGGGTCCCGGCCGACTGGATCACCGTGTACGATGATGGTGCAATTTTCACCCCAGTGCAAGAGCAATGGAGGGGAACTTGCACCGGGCGAGGGAGGGTCGAGCGGATGCCGGTATCGCCGAGCCTGCGCCGCCGTCGGCTCGCTGCTGAGCTGCGGCGGCTGCGCGATCACTCCGGGCAGTCGATCAGCGATGTAGCGGAGAAGCTGGGCTGGCAGGGATCGAAAATTTCCCGGATCGAGACCCGCCAGCTCGGTGTCACCGCCCCAGACCTGCGTAAGCTCCTCGACGCCTACGACGTTGAGGACGAGGCGTACCGGCGCACGCTGGCTGAGATGGGACGGCGTGCCAACGAGCGCGGCTGGTGGCAGTCCTACCCGCGCCATGTCGTCCCGAGCGAGTACGGCGACCTGATCACCGTCGAAGCGGAAGCGGCGACCATCCGGTCCTACCAGCCGGAAGCCGTGCCGGGGCTGCTGCAAACGGCGGGGTACGCCCGCGCGGTCATCCGGGCTGGGCGCAAGAGCGACACCGCAGCCGAGATCGACCGCCGGGAGGAAGTACGGCTGGAGCGCCAGCACGTCCTGAAACGCACCGACCCACCGCCACCCCGTGTCCAGGTGGTGCTGAACGAGGCCGTCCTGCGGCGGCGGGTCGGTGGCCCTGACGTCATGCGCGAGCAGCTTGAGTACATGATGGCCGAGCGGGACCCGGCGAACGTCACCGTTCAGGTACTGCCGTTCGACACAGGCGCCCATCCGTCGATGGTCGGGCCGTTCACCATGATGACGTTCCTCGATCCCGGCGATCTCGGTGTTGTGTATCTTGAGCATCCCACCGGGTCTCTGTTCCTGGAGACACCGGAGGAACTACGGGCGTATGAGGAGTTCTGGGACGAGATCCAGGGCAGCGCATATTCGCCAGATGATACGCGGACGTTCCTGAAGACATACTCGCTGAGGTACGGGTGAGAGCAATGAGCAATGATCCGAAAAGGAAGTGCCTGACAGTGACCGTGGACCTCTCCCGGGCCGTGTGGCGCAAGAGCAGCCACAGCGGCGCGAACGGTGATTGCGTCGAGGTCGCCGGGAACCTGCCCGGTGCCGTTGCGGTCCGCGACTCCAAGGACCGCGGCGGGGCAGCGCTGGCCTTCACCCCTGAGGAGTGGAGCGCTTTCGTTGCCGGGGTGAAAGACGGGGAGTTCGACTTCAGGTAGCAGGCTTACGCTGCTGTAGAAAGGAAGAGCCGGATGACGCCGTTAGGCGACGATTTCCCTGACATCGACACCACCATCGCGAGCGCTGCGCGCATGTACGATTACGCGCTCGGCGGCACTGACAACTACCCGGTTGACCGGCAGGCCGTGGATGCGGGAGAGGACAGGGCGCCCGGTGGGATGGCCGAGCTGCGCAGCAACCGGCGCTTCCTGGAACGTCTCGTGCGCTACCTGGTCGGTGAATGCGGCATCCGGCAGTTCATCGACAATGGCAGCGGCCTGCCTACCCAGCAGAACGTCCACCAGGTGGCCCAGAGCCTGGACCCCGCCGTGCGGGTTGTCTACATTGACAACGACCCGGTCGTGCTGGGTCATCAGAGGGTGAGTGCGTTGCTCGCGGCGGATAAGAGCACCGCGTTCCTTATGGAGGATGCCCGTGATGTCGACCGCATCCTCAGCCATCCCGACACGAGGCGGCTCATCGACTTCGATCAGCCGGTCGCGGTGCTCTACCTGAGTTTCATGCACTTCATTCCAGATGCCGACGATCCGTGGGGAATGGCCCGCCGCATAATGGACCGCGTCGCTCCCGGAAGTTACCTCGCGATCTCCCATTTCGTGTCCGACGATCCCGGGACCCGCCAGGAACTGACCGACGTCTTTTTCCAGGGTACGGGCGGCCACTTCGGGCGGCTCCGGGAGAGGGCGGAAGTCGATGTTTTCTTTGAAGGCATGGAAATCGTGGAACCTGGCCTGGTACGGGTCGCAGGCTGGCGCTCTGACATCCCGGCTGAATTCCAGGATCTTAAAGCCTTCGAGTACGGTGGCGTCGGGCGAAAGCCAGCGTGATCACGAGACCCGCAGCGGACGGCTGGGGCTCATCACCGGCACAGCGCGGGCGTGCTGTCAGGTGGGTGTGCATTTTGCCGGATTCATCCCACCTCCGGCGACCGACGTTGCCCCCGGTGCCGACTTCATGCTGCGCAGCCGTCAAGGGCAGGAGAACTTCCAGCGGCTTTCGGGAACCTGCTACGTCCACGGCTGGCATCGCCGCAGGCCAGTGAGTGTCCAGAGCTGGGAACTACATGGTTCCCAGCGCGGGGAGTGACGCCGTCACTGCGTAACGCCAGAATCGTTGGAGGTTTGCCCCGACGTCCCCCCGCTCCCGGTGGGATGAGAAGGAGGTGCGTTCCTCCGTGACCATCGCACTTGACCACACGACGACCGCGAAAACAGGCATCCGGCTGCTGGAACTGGAGATCACGCACCGTTGCCAGCTCACCTGCACCCACTGCCTGACTACCAGCTCGCCACAGGCCGGGCGCGGCACAATGACGCTGGCCGACTGGAAGTCGGTCATCGACCAGGCCGGCCGCCTTGGCATCCCCATGATCCAGCTCATCGGGGGGGAACCACTGACCTCGCCTTTCCTGGTACCCTTACTCGGCTACGCCGTGGGATCAGGCCGGAAGGTGGAGGTGTACTCCAACCTCTACAAGGTCCCGGATGCGATCTGGGGCCATCTCAGCCACCCCGCCGTGTCGCTGGCTACCAGCTACTACAGCGACCTCGCCACCGAGCATGACACGGTCACCCACGTCGCCGGCAGCCATGAGCGCACCCGGGCCAACATCATCAAGGCCCTGGAACTCGGCATCAGCGTCCGGGCTGGCATCGTGGAAATACTCGACGGCCAGCGGACCAGCCAGGCCCGCGCCGAACTGGAGGCCCTCGGCGTGACCAACATCAAGGTAGACCGGATGCGCGCGGTCGGGCGTGCCGCCACTGGTCCCGGCGATCCCGATGTCGCGGAGCTGTGCGGGCGCTGCGGGCTGGGCCGAGCCGCGGTACTGGCCGATGGGACGCTCTCCCCGTGCGTGCTGGGCCGTTTCCTGAAGGTCGGCAATGTCAAGGCGTCCCCGCTGGGCGGCCTGCTGACCGGCCCGGCGTGGCAGGCCGCCTTGCGGCTGATCCCGCGTGACGGCAGCGGCCCGTCGTGCGATCCAGACGGGAGCGACTGTAGCCCGGCCAGCACCATCGCCTGCTCGCCGGCTTTCGACTGATGGACTGGCAGCCCCGCGCCCTGACGCTGGCCGACCAGGTCACCCACGCGGTTTCCCGCTGGCGTGAGCCGGTCGCGGTCACCCCCCGGCACCTGTTCGTGCCGCGCTGGTGGACCGCCAACGGCGGCGGATGGGATCTGTGCGACGGCCCGGCGGATGTGCCGGGGTGGCTGGATGCCGCATACACCGACCAGACGCTGGTCACCCAGGTCGGCACCGTGCATGCCGACCTGGCCCGCCCTGGGCAGCAAGCGGCAGGCCGCCCGGCATCCTCTTCGACCTTGCCGAGCCTGGCCGTCCAGATGTACCGCCACGCGCGGATCACTGACGGCACAGATGTGCTCGACGTCGGAACCGGGTCTGGATACGGTACCGCCCTGCTCGCCCGCCGGCTTGGCGCCCAGCACGTCACCAGCATCGACGTGGACCCTTACCTGACCAAAGCCAGCGCGGAGCGCCTGGATGGCATCGCGCTCCATCCCCAGTTGGTCACCTGCGACGCGACCGGGCCGCTTCCTGGTGACTATGACCGGATCGTGTCCATGACCGCTGTGCGACCGGTCCCGCCCTCCTGGCTCACCGCACTGCGGCCCGGCGGCCGGCTGGTAACCACGATCACCGGCACCACCGCGATCCTGACGGGCGACAAGCTAGACGATGGGCGGGCGTTCGGCCGCATCGAACGCGACTGGGCCGGCTTCATGGCCGTACGGCACGGCCCCGGCTACCCGCCGCAGCCCGGCGACGGCTGCGAGGAACTGCTCAACGGCGACGGCGAGCACGTGGCCCCCGGCCGGTACCCGCTGGTGATCCCAGAAGACACATGGGAACTGCGCACGATGCTGTCCATCGAGCACCCGGGCATCGTCAGTCACCACCAGCCCCACTCTGACGGGACCGCAACAGTGTGGCTGGTGCACGCGGACGGCTCGTGGGCCAGGGCCGAAGGCGAGCCAGGCAAGGCAGGCCCACTCGTGCACCAGGGCGGCCCACGGCGGCTATGGGATCTGATCGACGGACTGCGGGACCGCTGGCTTGCCGAGGGCGCATTCCCGGTCTATGGCGCGGTCGCCATGATCGAAACAGACGGCACGATAAGGCTGGCCCGTGGCGCATGGCGGGCCGCCATCCGCTGAGGTAGGCGCGAGACGCCCGAGACTGGCACAGTCGCATGACGACTCCGCTGGTCATGCTCAGGCGTGGGCACTACTGCTTGTAGTCCGGTTGGCCTGACACGCCCTTTGTCGATATCAGCCGCAAGAAGACCTGTTCTGGCCCTCCTCCTGGGCCCAATCCTGCCCCACCATTTGCGAAGGCGCGCATGTCGCCGGCGGCAGGGAACTCCCGCCCCCTTGGTCTGGCGTTGCCGCAGGCCAATGCCTATGCAGGACGGGGAACGACTTGATTCCCACTACAGGGAGCGGCGATTGGGCCGCTGATTGTCAGGATCGTGGAAGGTCAGTCCCAAGCGCCCCACGGGCGGTTCGGTTCCTGACCCCGGCAACCGCGTCAGCACGAGGACGCCACCACGCGATATGGAGAAGCCTGATGCCCAAGGCGCTTGATGACTACGGCAGTCTCGCCGTCTGCACCGTATACGCGCCATGCGAGCGGGCGCTCTTCGCAGAGCGCCGCAGCATGAGCAGCACCGTAGAGGGCGGCCTTCATATAGCCGGGGGAAAGCCGTGCCGGGGCTGAGCGGCACGGGCCGGCTGGCTGATGATCTTTACCTGATGGCGCACCACGAGGTGAGCGGCAAGCCGCACGTGCAGCCGCGTGTGCTTGGGCTGGGGCTCGCCGGAGGGTTGCTGGCTGAGCTGTTGCTGCTGGGCAGCATCGGCCTCGTGCCGCATGGCGTCTTAGCGGTGGCCGACCACACTCCCCCGGAGGACGGGTTAGCGCGTTCTGTCCTGGGCCTGGTGCTCAGTGAACAGGAGCGGCACGCGGTGCAGCGCTGGCTGCTGTTCCTGGCGCGCACCGCGGCGGCGGATGTTGCCGGCCGGCTGGAGGAGTCGGGGTACCTGACCCGGACCGCCGCGCGGCGTCCCTGGCGGGCTGAGCGGTGGGTTCCGGTGGACGCGGACTGCGCGTTCGCGCCGCTGGTGCGGGTGAAGTCCGTCCTGAGCTCGTCCCAGCCGGTGACCGTCCAGAGCGCGGTCCTTGGCGGGCTGGCCGCTGCCTGCGGGCTGGGCCATCAGCTGTCGCTGTACTTGCCGCCGCGCGCTCGCCGCCGTCTCGATGAGGCGGTGGGCCAGCTCGACCCGGGGCTGCGGGATCTGATTACCCAGACCCGGGCCGCAGTCGACAGTGCCGTGCTCTCCCATCGCGTGTAAACCCTGCCCTATCGGATCCGCCAGCACCCAGGAGTCACATCATGGCCAGAACACAGGCAGCAGGACGCAAGCCCAGCAGCATGTCACGGGCG
>JAWWPY010000172.1:0-2596 GCA_033854735.1 Streptosporangiaceae bacterium
CCGAGCAGGAGACGTTCCTCGACGAGTTCTGGGCGGGTGCGGACGTCCGGGTCGACGGGGACGACGAGCTCCAGCAGGCGGTGCGGTTCGCGCAGTTCCAGGTCATGACGGCGGGTGCCCGGGCCGAGCGGCGGCCGATCGCCGCGAAGGGCCTGACCGGGACGGGGTACGACGGGCACTGCTTCTGGGACACCGAGGTCTTCGTGCTCCCCGTCCTCACCTACACGATGCCGCACGCCGCGGCCGACGCGCTGCGCTGGCGCTGCTCCACCCTGCCGCTGGCGCGCGAGCGGGCCGCGCAGCTGGGCCTCGCCGGCGCCGCCTTCCCGTGGCGGACGATCCACGGCGAGGAGTGCTCCGCGTACTGGCCCGCCGGCACCGCCGCCTTCCACGTGAACGCGGGGATCGCCGACGCGGTGGTGCGCTACGTCCGGGCGACGGGCGACGCGGAGTTCGAGCGCGACACCGGCGTGCCGCTGCTGGTCGAGACGGCCCGGCTCTGGCTCAGCCTCGGCCACCACGACGCCGCCGGGTCCTTCCGCATCGACGGCGTCACCGGCCCGGACGAGTACACCGCGGTGGTCGACAACAACGTCTACACGAATCTGATGGCCCAGCGGAACCTGTGGGCGGCCGCCGAGGCCTGCGAGCGCCACGGTCCGGAGGCGGAGGCCCTCGACGTGGACGCCGCGGAGGTCGCGGCCTGGCGCCGTGCGGCCGCGAATATCATGCTGCCGTTCGACGACGCGCTGGGTGTGCACCCGCAGAGCGAGAGCTTCACCGAGCACGCGGTGTTCGACTTCGCCGCCCACCCGCCGGGCGACTACCCGCTGCTGCTGCACGTGCCGTACTTCGACCTGTACCGCAAGCAGGTCGTCAAGCAGGCTGACCTGGTGTTGGCCATGGCACTGCGCGGCGACGCTTTCACCCCCACGCAGAAACTCGCCAACTTCGACTATTACGAGCCGCTGACCGTCCGGGACTCGTCGCTGTCCGCATGCACGCAGGCGGTCATGGCCGCCGAGGTGGGGCATCTGGACCTGGCCTTCGACTACCTCGGCGAGGCCGCGCTGATGGACCTGCGGGACCTGGAGAACAACACGCGCGACGGCGTGCACATGGCCTCGCTGGCCGGCGCCTGGATGGCCCTGGTCTCCGGGTTCGGCGGCCTGCGCCACCAGGACGGCATGGTGAGCTTCGCGCCGCGGCTCCCCGAGGGGCTCAGCAGGCTGGCGTTCAGCCTGTTCATCCGGGGCAGGCGGCTGCATGTCGAGGTGACCCACGCCGAAGCCCGTTATGTGCTGGACGACGGGGAGCCGCTGACGGTCATGCACCACGGCGTGCACCTGCATCTCAAGCCCGATAAGCCGGAGGTCCGCCCGATCTCCGCCCCGCCGGCCCGGCCGCGGCCGAGCCAGCCGCCGGGCCGGGAACCCGCGCACCGGCTGGGCGGCGAGCAGCCGAAGTAGGGCTTGCGCTAGGGCTCCGGGCCTACGATGCCCACCATGGACAGCGCGGCGCCCCGGCCCCTCCGCCTCGGTTGTTTCGACGTCAGGAACGGCACGGTCTTCGCCGCGGATGAGTCGCTCCCGGTCGCGGCGGAATTTGACGCCGTCACGGGGGAGACCGTCCGGGTGTTCAGCTGGCCCCTGTCCGGGGAGCACCGGGGGCGTCCGGTCGCGCTCGACATCCTCGGCCGCGACGACTCGGTCCTGATCGCGTCGCCCGCCGCGGGCGGGATCGTCGCGATCGACCGCACGTCGGGGCAGGTCACGACCATCCCGCTCGACGCCGACGCCGGTACCCTGCTCGCCACCGGCGACGCGATCTGGGCCGTCGCCCGGCCCGACTGGGACGGGCCGCCGGCCGGGCGCCCGGATGGGAAGCGCCGTGTCATCTGGGAAGAGCCGACGGATGAAGAGATCGCGCGGCATCAGGAGCTGATGCGGCACCTGCGCTTCCCTGGAGCGGGCCGGATGGATGAGGAGGCGGGCGGGCGCACCCTTGCCGGGTGGCGCGACGCGGAGGGTGACTTCGAGGATCTGGAGCCCCCCACCCCGATCTGGCGGGTCTCCGCGGGTGCGGCCCGCCGGATCGACGCCGATCTGGAGCAGCCGATCCTCGCGGCGGCCGGCGGCCAGCTGGCCGGGGTCTGCCGCCTGCCCAGCGACCCGATCATCAAGCACCTCACCGCCTACGGCCCGGTCTCCTGGCGCTATCCCGGCACGGCCGTCGTGATCGACGGCACGGGGGCGCTGAACGTACTGGGCCCAGTGCCCGGGAGCGGTGGCGCCGCCTGCGCGGACGACGGGACCGTGTGGCTGCTCGGGTTCGAGGAGGAGGCCGACGACGAGCCGGCTCCGGAGGTGCGCGAGGTGCAGGTCGCCGAAGGCCGGGTGGGGGAGGCTCTCGACGTGCGACCACACAGGCCCGTGGCAGTCGTCGGCCGGTTCGTCGTCGACCTGGCGGAGCCGGACAACAGGGACGACTCGGAGGCGGATCCGGCCCACGGGTCTGCGGTCATCCGGTTCCTGCCGGCTGATGGTGGGGAGCCCTGGACGCCGGGGCCAGCGGAGCTCGGCCGCTGGGCACTGGC
>JAWWPY010000173.1:0-28210 GCA_033854735.1 Streptosporangiaceae bacterium
CGTGGTCCACGTGCGCGACGATGGCCACGTTGCGCAGTTCATCGCGGGTGGCGATCGGAGCCTGAATATCGAGCATGCAGGAGTCTCATTTGCGTGGCTAATGGGAAGTGCCGCGCGCTGCGGCGGCCCCTCCAGTGTATTCGGCCCCCAGGTGCGCAGCCCCTGGCGCGGTACACCGGCCGGGCCCGCGCCGATCCGGCCCGCCGCCGCACCGGCCTGATCCGGCCGACGCAGGGCCTTCTTGAGACCTTCTTGGCGGGCTCTTAACGTGTTATCGGCTGTGATGACGTCTTATGCGTGACCAATACGAGCCTAATCCGGCGGCAACGGACCGCGACAATGGCCTGCGCCGCCTCTCCCGCCTCACCAGGCGCAGCGCCCAGCTCAGCGCCCTCGCCGCGGCCGCCTTCGGGATCCTGTTCGCCCGCACCGCTCCCACCCATTCGGCCAGCAGCCAGGCCCCGGTGCAGCCGGCCCACTCGCCTTTTTCCACAACGAAGGCTGCGCCGAGGCCAATGAGCAGCACGGGCCCGGCGGCCAGCGCAGGCATCACCACGGGCGCCACGGCGGGCGCCACTGCGGGCGCCACTGCGGGCGCCACCACGGGGGGCGTGGCACCGGCGGCGCAGCCCGCCGCGGTCCCGGCGGCGAAGCCCAGCAGCGCCCCCGCGCCACCGCCCACGCTGGCGCCGCCGGCCACTCCGCCCGCGCCGGCCCCGGCACCGAGCCCGGTGCAGAGCACATCGAGCGGATCCCACACCGGCTGATGACGCGCTCAGGTGAAGCCGCTGAGGAGCTGGCGTCCAGGACGCTCGAATTCAAGGCACTCACATTCAAAGCACTCACATTCAAAGCACTGGGCACCGTCGTCTCGCTGATCGTCACCGACGGCGGCGCCCGCGCGGCGGCATACACGATCCTGGGCGAGGAACTGTCAACGGTGGATGCCGCCTGCTCCCGGTTCCGCGCCGACTCCGAACTCTCCCAGCTCAACCGGGCGGCGGGCCGCCGTCTCGCGATCAGCCGGTTCTTCGCTGACGCACTTGCCACCGCGCTGGGCGCGGCCCAGGTGACCGACGGCGACGTCGATCCGACCTGCGGCCGGTCGCTGGTGGGAATCGGCTATGACCGGGATTTCGCGGAGGTGCGCAGGGACACCATGGCGCTCGGCCGGGCCGTCACGGCCGCCGCTGGCTGGCGGACCGTGGAGCTCGATCCGGTCCGGTGCACGGCCCGGGTGCCCGACGGGGTCCTGCTGGATCTCGGCGCGACCGCCAAGGCCCTGGCCGCCGACCGGGCCGCCGCCCGCATCGCGGCGGCGGTCGGCTGCGGTGTCCTGGTCAACCTGGGCGGTGACATCTCCGTGGCCGGCCAGCCACCGCCCGATGGCTGGTGCATCGGGGTGATCGACGACCTCGGCCCGGATGACGACGCCGGCGCGGGGGGCAGCCGAGCGGACGCGGGCCCGGCCGCCGGCATGGCCGCCGTCACCATCACCGACGGCGGCCTGGCCACGTCGAGCACCGCGGTCAGGGCGTGGCAGCGCGGCGCGGAGGCGTTCCATCACATCGTTGTGCCCGGCACCGGGCGCCCGGCGGACACCTGCTGGCGGACGGTGAGCGTGGCCGCGGCGAGCTGCGTGGACGCGAACACGGCCAGCACAGCGTCGATCATCCGCGGCGAGCGGGCCCCCGCCTGGCTGGAGAGCCTGCGCCTCCCGGCCCGGCTGGTCCGCCGCGACGGAACCGTGGCGACCGTGGGCGGCTGGCCAGCGGAGCAAGCCACCGCCGGCGGCTGGCCGGCCGAGGAGGCGCCCGCGGGGAGCCAGCCAGCGGAGCAGGCACCCGCGGGGAGCCCGGCATGACGGTCAGCTTCAGCGGCCCGGGGCTGTGGTACGCCACCCGTGCGGCCGGGCTGGTGGCGCTGCTGCTGCTGACCGTCAGCGTGCTGCTCGGGGTGCTGACCGCAGGCCGGTTCAGCAGTCCCAGGTGGCCCAGGTTCCTGACGGTGGGCCTGCACCGCAACCTGTCCCTGCTGGTGCTGGCGTTCCTCGTCCTGCACATCGGCACCACCGTGGTCGATTCCTACACTTCCATCCAGCTGAGTGCCGCGTTCATCCCGTTCGTCTCGTCGTACAAGCGGGGGTGGCTGGGCCTGGGCGCCGTCGCGTTCGACCTGCTGATCGTCCTGGTGGTGACCAGCCTGAGCCGGATACGGCTGGGCCACCGGGCCTGGCGGCTCGTGCACTGGTCCGCGTACGCGTGCTGGCCGGCGGCGGTGGCGCACGGGGTCGGCGCGGGCACGGATGAGCGCACCGCCTGGGCGGCCGGCCTGACCATCGGGTGCGTCGCGGCGGTCGCAGGGGCGGTCGCGTGGCGCATCCTGCAGCGGTGGCCGCAGCGGCGGGTGCTGCGGATGAGCCTGGTCGTGCTGGCGGCCGCGGGCCTGCCGGCCGTGCTGAGCCTTAGCGGGTACGGCCTGTGAGCGAGCCGGAGGGGCTTAAGCGCCCCGCAGGCGAGCGGGGGACACTGTGAGCGCGGAACTCGTCCGGCGTGCACCGGCCACCGCGGCCCTGCCTGCCGTCCCGCTCTACCGGCCACCTCAGGCCCGCCTGCCGCGACTGCTCGCCGGGATGTCCTACCACCAGCCGACCGATCTCCGCGAGCATGAACGGCGCTACGGCCCGATCCCGCTGCGCGGCCACAGCGGCCGGGAACGGCCGGAGCGACTGATCGACGTGGTGGACCGGTCGGGCCTCACCGGACGGGGCGGCGCGGGCTTCCCGACCGGCCGCAAGATGCGGTCCGTCGCCGCCGGCCGCGGGCCTGCCATGGTGGTGGCGAACGGGGCGGAAGGCGAACCAGCGAGCAGTAAGGACCGGCTGCTGCTGACCCGGCTGCCGCATCTGGTCATGGACGGCATCAGCCTGGCGGCGGATGCGGTCGGGGCGCGGGAGGCCTTCCTGTGCGTGCACCGACAGGAGACCGATCTGCTGGCCACCCTGGCCGAAGCGGCGGATGCCCGGCGGAGGGCGGGCATGGATCCGGTGCCGGTCCAGATCGTCGGGATTCCCGGCCGCTACGTGTCCAGCGAGCAGTCCTCGATCGTCCAGTTCATCAACGGCGGCCCGGCCAAGCCGACCTTCGCTCCCCCACGGCCACATGAGCGTGGCGTAGCTGGCCGGCCCACCCTGGAGAACAACGTCGAGACCCTGGCCCACCTGGCGCTGATCGCACGCTACGGGGACAGCTGGTTCCGCGGCGTCGGCCTGCCGTCGGCCACCGGGTCGGCCCTGGTCACCGTGGGCGGCACAGTCGCACGGCCCGGGGTCTATGAGATCGAGCTCGGCACCCCGATCGGGCAGGTGATCATGCAGGCCGGCGGCCCGACCGAGCGGCCGCAGGCGCTGCTCGTCGGCGGTTACTTCGGCACCTGGATACCGGCCGAATACGCCTGGCCGATCCCGCTGGCCCAGCCGACCCTGCGCGCCGCGGGGGGCGCGATGGGAGCCGGCATCGTGATCGCCCTGCCGGTCACCTCGTGCGGGCTGGCCGAGACCGCACGCGTGGTTCGCTACCTCGCCGAGGAGACCGCTGGCCAGTGCGGCCCCTGTGTGATGGGCCTGCCCGCCCTCGCCGACGCCCTGGCCGACCTCGCCTACCAGGGTGGCCGGGGGCGGTCCCTGGACCAGATCAGCCGGCTCCTGCCGGTCATCGAGGGCCGCGGCGCCTGCCGCCATCCCGATGGGGTGACCAAGCTGGTCCGCAGCGCGCTGCGGACGTTCCCGGCCGAGGTGCAATGGCACGACCAGCGTGGTCCCTGCTACGGCGTGCGGCGAGACCCGCTGCTGCCGGTGCCCGGGGACGAAGAACGGGAATGGGGCTGGAAGTGAGCATCAGGCTGCGCGTCAACCCGATCATGTGCGAAGGCCACGGCATGTGTGCCGAGTTGCTCCCTGAGATCATCACGCTCGACCAGTGGGGCTACCCCATCCTGGCCCCGGGGTCGGTGCCGCGTCCGCTCGCCGACCACGCGAAGCGAGCTGCCGAAGCCTGCCCGACCCTGGCGCTGCTGATCGACGAAACCAAACACAAGCACCGCTGACGGGTCAGCTGCCGCTGGACTCCGCCGGTGCGCCACGGCGGGTCAGCTGTCGCCCGTTCCCCCGCTGCCGTCGTCGCTGTTCGCGCCGCCGACCGCGGCTACCGGCGTCGACCCGGCGCACGACACGACCATGCGCACGCCGCTCTGCCCCGCGTCGAAGATCACACTCACCCGGGACGCCGGGCCGCGGGCGACGTCATCGGCCTGATAGCCCTGCTGCGGGCTCCATGAAATCAGGTAAGCGCCCGAGGGCCCGCACTCCGCCACGACACTCCCGCCCGGGGAAAGGAGCAGTTTCCCGCCCGGCGCGCCCCCCGCCGAGGCGGATGGCGAGACGGACGGCGAGGCCACCGCCACGGCCGGGCGGCCGGAAGCCGACGCCGAGGGCGTCGCGGTGGGTTCCTTCGAGGCATTGGCCAGAGCGCGGTTGACGGCGGCCACGGTCAGCTGCTGGGTGGGCGGAGCCGCGAGGCTCTGGCCCAGCAGCGAGACGGCCACGAGGCTGCCACCGGTCGCGGCGCCCGCCCCGAGCAGCCACGCCCCCACAGCCAGGAATATGCGCCCGTGCACACGTGCCATGGTTGCGGAGCGTACCTTAAGGCAGGGTAAAGCCACCCTCAAGATACCGGGGGCGGCGGTACCCACCATCACCGGATCTGCCTGCATGAATAGGTGTTTGCCCGGTACGGTCCTGTCGTGGCCCAGCTCCTGCTCGTGGAGGATGACGCGGCGATCCGTGGCGCACTGATCCGCGCCCTCACAGAGCGCGGGCATGCCGTGACGAGCATGCCGAGCGCCACGGCCGCGCTCCAGCTGATCCTCACCATGCCTCCGGATCTGGTCCTCCTCGATCTCGGCCTGCCCGATCTGGGTGGTTACGAGGCGCTGCGCATGCTGCGCGCCGTCAGCAAGGTCCCCGTCGTCGTGATCACGGCCCGTGACGACGAGGCCGAGATCATCCGGGTCCTTGACGCGGGGGCCGACGACTACGTGGTGAAGCCCTTCGGAGGGGGCCAGATCGAAGCCCGGATCCGCGCCGTGCTCCGGCGCGCGGAGGCGGCCGGGCGCCGCCGCCCGGCCCCGATCCGGGTCGGGGCTCTGTGCCTGGACGCTGACGCGCACGAGGCCACCCTGGACGGCGCCCGCATCGACCTCAGCCGCCGCGAGTTCGACCTGCTGCACTACCTCCTCCTGCACGTCGGCCAAGTGGTGACGAAGCGGGATCTGCTGACCCACGTCTGGCAGATGCCCTACGGCGGCGCGGACAAGACGGTCGACGTCCATGTGTCGTGGCTGCGCAGAAAGCTGGGCGAGACAGCGCAGCGGCCGCAGTACCTGCACACCGTCCGCGGGGTCGGGATCAAGCTCACCGCCCCCCCATGAGACTGCGGATCATCCTGCTCGTGATCGCCATCAGTTCTATGGTCCTGATCTCCTTCCTGGTACCGCTGGCGCTGGTCTTGCGCACCTTCGCGGCCGACCGGGCGGTGAGCTCGGCCACGGTTCAGGCCCAGTGGATGGCCCCCCTGGTCGCTACGCTCGACGCCACCAGCCTCAAGCTGGCGGTCGCCCAGGTCAACGGGGAAGACAGGAACCAGCCGGTCACGGTGTTCCTGCCGGATGGGCGGGTGCTCGGCAGGCCCGCGGCTCGCTCCGCCGGAGTGCGGCTGGCCGCCAAGGGGCGCAGTTTCGCGACCCAGACCCGGGGCGGCGTGGAGGTGCTCGTGGCCGTCCAGGGCCTGCCGCGGGGGACCGCCGTGATCCGGACCTTCGTGCCCGGTCCTGAGCTGCGCGCGGGCGTCGTCCGGGCGTGGCTGCTGCTGTGCGCGGTGGGGCTCGGACTGCTGGTCCTCAGCGTGGCCGTGGCCGACCAGCTCGCCCGGTCCCTGGTCCGCCCCCTCGGCGACCTGGCGCGGGCGTCGGACCTCCTCGCCGCCGGCCACCTGGCCAGCCGGGCCCAGGTCACCGGGCCGCCGGAGGTGCGGCAGGTCAGCGCGGGGCTGAACCGGCTCGCCGAGCGCATCGGCGCGTTGCTGGCCCATGAACGGGAAACCGTCGCAGATCTGTCCCACCGGCTGCGCACGCCGCTGACCGCCCTGCGCATCAACGCCGAGTCACTTCACGACGCCGCAGAAATGGAGCAGCTGCTCACCGACGTCGCCGGGCTGGAACGCACGGTGAGCGAGATCATCCGCGAGGCACGAAGGCCCACCGCGGAGGGCAGCCGGGTCGCATGTGACGCCTCCGAGGTGGTCGCCCGGCGGGCGGCCTTCTGGCAGCCCCTCGCCGAGGACCAGGACCGGCGCATGACGGTGGAGGTGATTCCCGGCCCTGTCCCGGTCGGGACGTCCGGGGACGACCTCGCGGCCTGCACCGACATCCTGCTCGAGAACGTGTTCGCGCACACCCCGGAAGGTCTGGCGTTCTCGGTCCGGGTCAGCCTCCGGGCCAGCGGCGGCGCGTGGCTGGTGGTCTCCGACCAAGGGCCCGGGTTCGCCGGCCCGGACGCGGCCCGGCGGGGCATGTCCACCGGGGGCTCCACCGGGCTCGGCCTCGACATCGCCCGGCGCATCGCCGAGATATCCGGGGGATCGCTGACGGTCGGACGGTCAGCGACGGGCGGGGGGTCGGTCACGGTCGGCCTCGGGCCCCCGGCCGGCTCCGCTCAGCTGGATCGGCGTCACCGCCGGGCCCGGCCGCATCTGACCCGGGGCAGGCGTGCCGCCGGGAATGCCGGGCTGCCCGGCGATCCACCTCCGTGGGCGGCCGGCGTGACTCAGGGCGTGAATCAGGGAATGCGCCGCGGGCGGCCGCTCCGCTGACCCGCCGTCTCAGCCGACGGCCCGGTGCCAGCCTGAAGCCCGGTGCCAGCCTGAAGCCCGGTGCCGTCCCGCGGCCCCCCGCTATCCCCCTGCGTCGGCGCGGCCTGGGGCGCGGAGCCGGCCTGCGGCGTGGGCCGGTCACGGCGCAGTACCGCGAGCAGTTCCTCATAGGGGCCGATCAGGTAGGCCTGATCTCCCGCGCGGAACCGGGTGCCACGCCGGGGCGGGTGCTCCAGGTACCCCTCGTCGGCGGCCCGGCTGATCGCGAGCACCCGGGTCCGGGCCGCGAGATCGCTCATGGCCAGCCCGTTCAGCCCGCCGCCGGGCGTGACGGTGAGCCGGGCCACCAGCAGCGGCTCATCCCCGACGTAAAACGTGTTCAGCACGTCGAGGCCGAGCGCGGCGCCGACGAACCACGGGGCGGCGAGCGCGGCTGTGGAGCGGACGAACGTGAACCCGAAGTTGGCCCGGACGCTGCGGGCCAGCTGCGGATCGAACATGCGCAGCACGACCGGTGTAGCGCCCCAGCGCGGCCCCAGCTGATCGCGGACCGCCAGGCCGGTCTCCAGGTTGGCGAGGTCGTCACTGGTCAGCACGGCGACGGCGGAGGCGCTGGCCAGGCTGACCGACTCCAGCGTCTGCGGCTGCGTGGCGTCGGCGATCACGACCGGCACGCCCAGGGCGCGGCTGAGCCCGAGATGCCGGTTACTCTCGCTCTTCTCCACGACTACGACGTCCGCGCCCGCGGCGGCCAGCCCCCTGGCCACCTGGAGGCCGACCGCGCCCAGGCCGATGACCAGAACGTGGCCGCTCAGCCCGGTGATCCGCTGCCTGCCCAGGGACTCCTCGATGCGCCGGCTGACGAGCGTGTTGGTGAGCATGGCGAAGAAGACCGCGACGAACAGGGCGCCGAGCAGCATCAGGCAGATCGCACCCGCCATCAGCCAGGCCGGCTGGCCGCGGAAGGAATAGTCGCCATAGCCGACCGTGGTGAGCGTCTCGACGGTGAAGTAAGCGGCGTTCAGCAGCGGAATCCGCTGTGTTCCGGGCAGGTGGTAGGCGAGGCGCAGCACGAAGGTGGCGGTCACCAGGACCGCGAACAGCCCAGCCAGTGCGGCCAGGAGCCGGCGGTCCGCTGCGTCCAGCACTGACATAACCAGGTGCCGGACGTAACGGGCTCTTCGCGACGGCATGGCCGCGACGCCTGCCGGGCGGTCGAAGCGGGCGGTCACCCCGGCCGCGCGGAGCTCGTCCGGGGTGCCGATCAGCGTCACGCCATCCCCCTCCCGCAGCTGATGGTCACGGCCCGGGCAGACCACGACGTCGCCCCCGGCGGCGGGCATGACGGCGATCGGGGCCAGCGCCCCGTACAGCTCCCGCAGGCTGGCGGCCCTCGGCGCCACGGTCCGCGCGGCGAAGAAATGCTCGTCAGCCAGCCTGATCTCCTGAGCCGACCGCAGGCACGCCTCGACGATCGACGGAGCGGACAGTCCGGCGACGTCCAGCACCGAGATCTGGATGCCGGCCAGGGCCCGGCCTACGGCGGGGTTCCCCAGCTGCACGACCACCCGCACGTCGGCGCGGAGTTCCCGGGTCAGCAGGGCCGTCTCCAGCGTGTGCAGGTCATCCTCCAGCGCACAGATGACCGCCGTGGCGCCGGGCAGCCCGGCTTGGGCGAGGATCTCCGCGGACCGGGAACTGCCGGCGATGTGCGGCACCCCCCAGCCGATGAGGCTGCGGACCAGCCGCATGTCCGGATTGTCGTCCACGACCACCGCCGGGACTCCGGAGAGGTTCAGCTGCTCAACGATCCGCAGGCCAACCCCGTGCAGCCCGCAGACGATCACGTGTTCACGCCAGTCGGCGTACTCCCCTGTCACGCCGCGAATTATCGCGCGCCAGTGTGACGGGCATGTATCGGCTGGTCTCAGCCCGCCCCGCTTCCCCCCGGGCCCTAAGGGCGGTGACGGACGTGGAGATAGGGCATCCGCCCCATGTGGAGTTGCCGTCTTACGGCGAGTCTCAACCTATGGGCCAGGACCACTGGCCCGGATCGAGAGGAAAGCCATGCATCCCGCGATGGTGAAGGTGCTCGCCGCCGAGCATGTCAGGGACATGCTGGTGCGCGCCGAGAAGACGCAGCGCGTCAGCGCGGCACGGCATGCCCGCAAGGCGTACCGGGCCTGGCGCCCCGCGCGAGCCAGCACTGTGTCGGCCAGCCCTGTGTCGGCTAGCACTGTGTCAGCCAGTGCCGTGCCAGCCAGCCCGTGCCAGCCAGCACCGGCCCGGTGACTCCGCGACCCAGACGCCGCACTCAATGCCCCCAGTACACCATGGAACACTAGTTCGAACCCTCTGTTATGGTTTGGGTATGGCAGCGTACCTGCCGCCCGGGTGGCCCGCCGGGGTGCACCCACCGGGCAGCGATGATTTTGAGCGCACGGCGGTGGCCTGGCTGCTTGACGTGGTGCCACCCGACTACCGGCTGTACGGCGTGCTGCGGCGCCATCCCATCGCGCTGGCCGTGCTGGCCACGCACCACGTGGCGGCCTGCGTGGAGGGCGCCCGCCAGGGGTACCGGACCGCCCGGAGCGAACTGGGCGACGTGCTGCCGCCGCATGGAGTCGACGCGGTCCTCGCCGCCTACCGGGGGGAGGGCCGCAGGCTCGTCGCCACCGCTCAGGCTGTCGACCTCGTCGGGCGCGCCCTGCGCGGCGAGATGTTCCGGCCGCAGATCCGGGCCTGAATTCGGGCTATCACGGGCGGCAGCCGGCAGCGGCGTGCCAAAGCGGCGCACACGCCCGGCTGAGCCCGGTGCGGGCCTGCCCGTCCGGGCCCGCCCCTTCCGGGCCCGCCCCTTCCGGGCCCGCCCCTTCCGGGCCCGCCCCTTCCGGGCCCGCCCCGTCCGGGCCCGCCCCGTCCGGGGATTAAGCTCTAAGCGATTATTGTGTTACTCTCCGTGACTACATGGCAGGTCACAGCTCCCGGTGATCCCCGTCTGATGGGCACCGACAGGAGGGATTGACCGATGCGGCATCCCGTCAGGCTCGAAGCCATCGTCGCAGCGGCGGCGCTGCTGACGGCCGCGCTGCTCCCGGGCTCCCGGTCATCACTGGCGCCAGTTCAGCCGGAGCCGAATACGGAAACGTCGGTCGATGCCGTGCGCGGCACGCCGCAGCAGCCGGGCGGATGCTGCGGCGCCACGGGGGCCAACGTGCCAAAGGTCGGCGGCGACTACGGTGACCAGGACTACTCTTCGCTCACCCAGATCACCCCGCGCAATGTCAGCGGCCTGGCGGGTACGTTCGTGGACCCCCTGCAGGGCGGCGCCGAGCCTCAGGAGAGCACGCCAGTCGAGGTTGACGGGCGGCTCTACCTGCAGACCAGCCAGGGCAGCATCCTGGCCGTCGACGCTGTCAGCGGCCAGGTGCTCTGGGACTATCACTCCGGCGGCGTCAGCCAGCGTGAGCGGGGCGTAGCCGTCGGGGAGGGCCGGGTCTATGCCTCCCTGGCCGGCGAGCAGGTCGTCGCCCTGGATCAGCAGACCGGCCGCCTGCTCTGGAGGTCGCAGGTCGGAACCGCTGGCCAGGATGTCGCGGCCAACGGATCGGAGACACCCTGGACCCTGTACTACAACGGTCTCGTCTTCGTCGGGACCGCGAACGGCGGCGCGGCGGGTATGCGTGGCCATCTTTACGCCCTCAACGCCTCGGATGGAACCGCCGCCTGGAACTTCGCCGGCACCGCCGGACCCGGGCAGCCGGGCGCTCATACCTGGGCCGGGGACTCGTGGCAGCTGGGCGGCGGTGACACCTGGATGGCGCCGGCTATCGATCCCGCCCTCGGGCTGATCTACCTCACCGTGGCCAACCCGCAGCCTCGCACGGCAGGCGCAGCCCGGGCCGGCGACGACCTCTACACCAATTCGCTCGTCGCCTTGCGCTGGGATACCGGCACACTGGTGTGGTGGTTCCAATCGGTGCATCACGACCTGTGGGACTACGACAACACAATGTCACCGGTAATCGCGGATCTTCCCTATAACGGCGCGACCCAGAAGGTCGTCATTTACGGAAGCAAGACGGGCTGGCTGTACTACCTCAACGCTGCGACCGGCAAGCCGGTCATCCCGGTCCACGAGGAGCCGGTTCCGGCACTGGCGTCGCAAGCCACGTCGCCAACCCAGCCCATCCCCGAGGGTGACCCGCTGGTGCCGACGTGCCCCACGGCCCGGGCCCCGACCCAGGCCATCCCGGACTACACCAGCGGCTGCGAGTTCACCCCCTACCTGCACCAGCCGGTACTTGTCACCCCGGGCGGCGGCGGCGGGGCCAACTGGGCCCTGATGTCCCTCGATCAGCAGAACGGCCTGCTTTACGTGGCCGCGTCCGAGAAGGACTCCGCGTACAGCGACGGGCGGCCGTACGGGCAGCCGACGTTCTGGTTTCCGGCCGGCGAACTGGCGGGCGGGATGCTGGACGCGGTCGACCCCACCACGAACACCATCGTCTGGCAGGTGGCCACGGCCGATGGCTTGTCGGCCGGTGACGGCATCGTTACCACGGCCACTGGGCTGCTCTTCGAGGGGTCTCCCGACGGTGTGCTCTCCGCTCGCAGCGTCAGCACCGGCCAGGTCCTCTGGACCTGGCCGACTGGCGCGGGCGTGACGTCCAGCCCGATTACCTATGCGGTCAACGGCCGCCAGTATGTCGCGGTCGTCTCGGGCGGGGACTCGCCGCCACGCGGCTACCTGTCGGTGTTCACGCTCGGCGGCACCATGTCCCGGGTACCCGCAGCCGGGTCGTCGGCCAGCCGGGTTCCGGTGACCGGGACCACGGTGACGGGCCGCACGGTGAATGACACTGTGCTGCTGGGACGTACCTGGCACACCGGAACGAATACCCCGGGCCCGAGGGAAAACCTGGCCAGCGAGGCCGCCATGGCACCGGCCATCATGACCGTCCCGCCGGGCACCACGGTGACGTTCACGAATCCGCTGGGCAACACGCACGCACACTGCGCCGAGTCGTTCTTCGATCCGACGTCCTTCACGATCGGCCCGCTCGAGCCGGGCCAGTCGGCGTCATACCAATTCCGGAAGCAGGGCACCTACTTCTTCAACGACTGCGCCGGCTTCCCCTGGAACACCGGCGAGATCATCGTGGGGTAGCCCGCTGCCGGGCCCCGAGCAGCCGGTCCAGCCCGGACCGGGCCGCGCTACGCCGCGCGGATGGCCAGCAGCGCCATTCCGTCGGCCGGCGGCCGACCGCCGAACGCGCGCACTTCCTCATGCACCTTGGCCGCCAGCACGTCCGCGGGCAGGCCGGCGCACCCGGCCAGCAGCCGGGCCAGCCCGTCGTCGTCATCGAGCAGGCGGTTACCGTCCCGCCGCCTCGTGACCCCGTCGGTCACGCAGAGCAGCAGGTCACCGGGGGCCAGGCGGATCGCCTGCGCCTCGAAATGGAGCCCCTCGATCACCCCGAGGATCGGCTGAGGCAGCGCGGCGCGCTCGGGGGCGGGCGGCTCCGCCCCGGGACCGTCGCCGCCGGGCAGCGGGTCCCAAGGTGCCCGCAACAGCAGCGGCAGCGGCTGCCCCGCGCACGCGAGCGTGATCAGGCTGGGGAAGCCGGCCACGATTTCGCCGTGCACCAGGGTCAGGAACCGTCCCGGCGAGCCGTCGTCGACCAGCAGTTCGTTGAGCCTGCCCAGCACCGCCGGGACGGAGTGCCCCTCGCCGGCCAGGATCCGCAGCGCGTGCCGGGCCAGGGACGTCATCGCCGCGGCTTCCGGCTGGGTGCCGCACGCCTCGCCGACCGCAAACCGCCACCGGCCCTCCCCCACCGGGAACACGTCACAGAAATCCCCGCCCGCCTCGCTGCCTCCCGCCGCGAGGTCGTGCGCCACGGCCAGGTCGATGCCGGGGATCCGGGGCAGCTCCGGCGGTACGAGCGTGCGCCGCAGCGCCTCGCTGGTCAGCTCCAGCCGCGCCGCCAGCAGGGCGCTGTCGAGGGCGAGCGCGATCCGCCGGGACAGGTCCTCGGCCAGCCCCGCGACCTCTCTGGGCAGCCTGCCCGTGGCCGGGCTGCCGATGGCGAGCAGCCCGAGAGTGCCGCCGCGCGCCGCCAGCGGAATGCACCATGCACCGCCCGCCGCCAGCTCCGCCGCCCCTGGTGGCCCCCCGGACAGGTCCGCCGTGGCCAGCCGCCACGCCCGGGGCGGGCCAGGCCGGTCCGCCCGCTGGTGCGGGTCCCACGGCGCGACCGGGCACGCGCGCCCGGCCACCCAGGACAAAGCCGCACAACGAGACTCATCAGCGTGCTGCACGTAGGCCACCTGCAGGGTCCCATCCGGCTGGGCGAGGAGCACAGCGCACCACACGGCCAGCCGCGGGACCACGGCCCGGCCCGCCAGGGCCAGGATCGCGTCCTGATCGGCAGGGCCGGCCAGCAGGTCGCCCGCCTCGGCCGCGACACCGGCCCTGGCCTTCCTGCGCAGCTCGATGTCGGCCAGCCTGGATCGCTCCAGCGGCGCGGCAAACTGATCCGCCAGCTGCTGCAACTGCTCCGCGGCCCCCTTGGCGAACTGGCCGGGAAGGGCCCCGGCGACCGCCAGTACCCCGGTCACCCGGTCAGCCACGAGGAATCCGGCGGTGAGCACCGAGGGCGGCGCGGCGAGCAGTTCGGCGGAGCCGGCCCCGGCCACGGCGCGCACCCGCAGATCGCCGTCCTCGTCCGGCATCAGGACATAGGCAGCGTCCGCGGCCAGCGCGGCGCGCGCCGACTCGACCGTGCGGGCCAGCAACTGGTCGTAACCGGACCCTACGGAGCGCTCCGGCCCCCGCTGGCCCGTGCTGGACCGGCCCGTGCTGGACCGGCCCGTGCTGGAGCGGCCCGTGCTGGACCGGCGGGCGGCAGGCTGGTTAGCCGCTGAATCCCCGGATCCGTCCTCGCGGGCACCGGCCAAGCCCATCCGGAACCAGACGGCCTTGGCCGCCCGCCCGTAGGTGACCCCCCACGCCGACGCGAGCGCGGAAGGCAGCAGGAGCCCGCGGCCGCTGGTGCGTTCGGTAGGAATGTTCTCGTCCTGGGCCCGGCCCGGAACCATGCTGGCCGGCAGGCTGTCGCGGACCATCACCTCGAGCCCGCCATCGGCCAGCTTGCAGGTGACGTGGACCGGGGTTCCCGCGTGCACCACGGCGTTGGTGACCAGCTCGCTCGTCAGCAGGACTGCGTCATCCACCAGCCCGCTGCCCGCCGGGGCCTGCTCGGCCGCCAGCCAGGACTGCAGGGTCTCGCGCACAAAGCGGCGCGCCGCGGCCACGGCCGCCGGCTCAGGCTGGTACGCCGCGCTAGCGACGAGGTCGCTTGATCCCTCCACGTGCCCTCTCGGGGGTTCCGGCCAGACCGCCCGGATGCTCACTCCCGGTTGCGCGGCGACCTCATTATCGGATTCGCCACCGCCGATGACGACGGCTGCCCCCATCGTGACAGATACGTGACCGGTTTCCTGCGCGATCAGGCACGTTCGCCCAGTACCGGGGATGGCCGTGCCCATCCGGCGGCAGCCGAATACTCACGGACGACCCTGGCTGGGACCCCGGCCACCACGCATCGGTCGGGCACCTGGCCGCGCACCACCGAGCCCGCGGCCACCACCACGTTCCGGCCGATACACGCGCCCGGCAGAACGATCGCGCCCGCACCGAGCCAGCTCCCCCGGCCGATGGAGACGGCGGTGTTGCTCGGCCACTGCCGCCCGATCGGGATGTCCGGGTCGGAGTAGCCGTGGTTCTGGTCGGTGATGTAGACGTACGGGCCGGTGTAGACGTCATCGCCGATCACGATCGACTGGTGCGCCACGATGTGACTGCCCCGGCCGATCACGCAGCGGTCACCCACCCGCAGGACCGGGGAGAAGTCGCTCAGATCCTGCCCCGGGAGGATGCCGGCCGAGAGGGTCACCTGCGCGCCGATCATGGTGCCCTCGCCGATCTCGATCCATTTCTCGCCGTACACGGACCCGGTGGGGAACCCGATGACCGAGCCAGCGCCGAACACCGCGAACCGGCGCCCGGCCGGGGTCTCCGGGGTGATCATCCCGGCCCGCTGCGCGGACTGCCAGACGTGGTGTACCAGCCGCCACGCGACCTGGCGGTAACGCCTAGCCAGGGCATCCTTGGCTGACATGACCGGCTACTGTACTCCCCGCCGCCGCCCCGCCAGCGTGGGCGCGGCCAGCATCACGGGCTCCGCCATGGCGGAGACCGCCATGGCCGGTGCGGCCAGCTGACCACAGGCCCCGTCGATCTGGCTGCCCCGGGTGTCGCGGACCGTGACCGGGATGCCCTGGGCCGCGAGCCGCGCCTCGAACTCACGCATCACCCCGGGCTCCGACGCGGTCCAGCGGGAGCCGGGGGTCGGGTTGAGCGGGATCAGGTTGACGTGCGCCAGCTGGCCGGCCAGCAGGCCGCCGAGGGCGTCCGCCCGCCACGCCTGATCGTTGACCTCACGGATCAGCGCGTACTCGATGGACACCCGCCGGCCGGTGGCGCCGGTGTAGGCCCAGGCGGCGGCGAGCACCTCGGCCACCTTCCACCGCTTGTTCACCGGCACCAGTTCGTCCCGCAGCTCATCATCGGGCGCGTGCAGCGAGACGGCGAGGGTCACCGCGAGCCCCTCCGCGGTGAGCTTGCGGATCGCCGGGACCAGGCCGACCGTGGACACGGTGACCGATCGCTGGGAGATACCGAGCCCGTCAGGAACGGGTTCGGTCAGCCGCCGCACCGCCGTCAGGACGCTGGCGTAGTTGGCGAGCGGCTCCCCCATGCCCATGAAGACCACGTTGGAGACGCGGCCCGGGCCGCCTGGCAGCTGGCCACGGGCCAGCAGGCGGGCACCCTCGACCACCTGAGCGACGATCTCGGCCGCGGACAGGTTCCTGGTCAGCCCAGCCTGGCCGGTCGCGCAGAACGGGCAGCCCATTCCGCAGCCGGACTGAGACGACACGCACATGGTGACCCGGCCCGGGTAGCGCATCAGCACCGATTCGACGTACGCGCCGTCGAAGGCCTGCCACAGCGTCTTGCGGGTCATGCCCTCGTCGCAGGTCTGCTCGCGCTGCGCGGTGAGCAGCCGCGGCAGTAGCGCGCCGACCAGTTCCGCCCGGGTGGCCGCCGGGAGATCGGTCATCTCAGCCGGATCATCGGTGAGCCGCGCGAAATAGTGCCGGGACAGCTGGTCACCCCGGAATGGCAGGCCGACGAGCTGGTCCGCCGCGGCGCGGCGGGCCGCCGGGTCGAGGTCAGCCAGGTGCCGCGGCGGCCGAAGCGAAGATCCTCGTCCTGGCAACAGTGCTCCTTCGTAACAGGCGGCCCGCCCGGGTCAGATACAGGCCGTTGCAAACTCTTAACAATATCCGCAACGGCTACATGATGACCTGCGGCGAATCGGTAGATTTCTCTACATGCCGACGCTGCGCAAAGGCCCGCGAGGGACCAGGGACGCGGCGCGCCCGGGACGGCCGGAGATCCTGCTGGAGAGCGAGAGCCCGTACGCCACCCGCCGGGTGGTCGTGGAATATGACGGAGTGACCACGGCGGCTTACCTCTACGACGACGCAGCCGTGATCGCCGCCACCTGGATAGCCAATCACCTGCCCGCCCCGACCACCACGGATCCCGATCATCTCACTACGGGGCAGGCCCCCATGATGCCCGCCGGGCACACCAGGCACCCGGGGGGCAGGCCCGCGTTCGATCCTCGCACGCTGCGGGCCCTGTGGTTCGAGGAGGGCGATGGCGTAGCCATCGTCGAAGGCGGCCAGCTCCTCGCCGCGATCCCCGGCTGGTGCGACATGTCCAAGGGCATGCCCGGGTACAGCCGGGATGTCATCGGGCAGACCCCGTTCGGCTGGTCGCTCGATGACGCCATGGAAGGGCTGGGACCCCGCGCGGACCGGGCGACCGCGTTCTGGCGGTGGCGAGCGGGCGAGGACGCCTGGGGCGGCTTCCAGAAGGCCGTCCTCGGCCATCTGCTCGGCCGGCTGGGCCCGGGGGCGCGTTACTGGGACGTCAGCACGGGCAAGATGCCGCTGGCCGGGGTCTCCGAGCGGCCACCCACCAGGAGCCGCCCGTTTACGGTTCTCACCACGATCGGGATGAGCTGCCAGCGGATGCCGGTGGTCGAGCAGTACGCGGAGGACCCCAGTGCCTCGGCGCGGATCGAGCTGGCCGTGGCCACCACCATGCCGAGCCCGGAAGCGGCGCGGATCTTCCTCTGGCTGGCCCAGTACCCGTGGCGTGCGGTTACCTGGTTCGGGCAGGGCCACAGCATCCGGTGGTACCACGAGCCCGCGACCTTCCCGCTGGGCGGCGGGAACACAGGGGTGCTGCTGCTCGACGAGCCCGCCCGGCTACTCGGGCCGGACGTCCCGGACCTGTCCGGATTCGCCTTCGGAGGCGATCCCGTGCGGTGGCTGTGGATCATCCCGATCAACGAGCGGGAGCGGCTGTTCGCCAAGGATCGCGGATCGGCGAGCCTGGTCACCCAGCTCGCCGCGCAGCGCCGGAGCTGGGTGGTCGGCTAGCCGGGCGACCTCTGCTGGTCCCCGGGCGACCTCTGCTGATCCGGCTGGCTGGCCTGCGGGCGGAGGCGGCGGCTGGCTGGCCGGTGATGGTGGTGACGGTGTTGGTGATGGTGATGGTGGCGGGTCGGCAGGCACGGGCGGTGGGCCGGCCGCGCTGACGGCCCGCTGGTAGGCCTCCAGGAGCTTGGCCACCTCGCCTGGCGGGTCGTGGAACCAGTTCGTGGACCAGACCCGGTGGAAGTGCCAGCCGAGCCTCTTCAGATGCTCGCCGCGCAGCCGGTCGCGGTCCCGGACGCTGCCCGACTCGCGGTATGAGGCGCCATCGGCCTCGATCGCCAGCACCATCCGGTCAGCGTCGTCGGGGTGCGTGGCGGCGAAGTCAACCCGGTAGCCGCCGACCCCGTACTGCGGCACGACGATGATCCCGCACTCGGCCAGCCGGTCGCGCACGTCAGCCTCGAACGGGTTCAGCTCGGCGCCGCCGGCCGCGGCGACCGCCGTCCCGCCCGACCCCGCGTACTCCAGGTAGTCGGCCAGCAGCCGGGCGCCTGCCTTGGTCACCCGGTCCGGGTCAACGTCATGGCTGGAGAAGGAGCTGACCAGGGTGAGCCGGCAGCGGGCCCGGGTCGCGGCCACGTTCAGCCGGCGCTCTCCGCCGTCGCGAAGCAGCGGCCCCCACTGGTAGCGCATCCGGCCGTCCGGGTGCTTGCCGTAGCCGATCGACAGGATGATCGCGTCCCGCTCATCGCCCTGCACCCGTTCCAGGTTCTTGACGAAGAAGGGCTCAGCGGAGTCGTCGGCGAAGAAACCCTCCAGGTCCGCGTGCTTGGCCAGCGCCGTGCGCAGTGCCGCCTCGATCCGCTCGGCATGCCGGATCCCCAGGGCGATCACGCCGAGTGACTCGCGGGGCCTGGTCCGGGCGTGCTCGAGGATAAGCTCGACCACCTTGTGCACCTCGGCGGTGACCGATGCCTCCTGGCCGGGCTCAGGACTCTGCGCGACCACGACATGCCGCAGGCAGTCGTCACGGAAAACTCCGGGAAATGTTGTCAGCGCGCCGCCGTAGATATGGGTGTTGGAGAACGCGACCAGCCGCTCGTCCCTGCTCCGGTAGTGCCACCCCAGCGGCCAGGTCGGCAGCAGCGGGCGGAGCGCGTCGAGGACGGACTCGAAGCCCGCGCCGAACGAGACCAGGCTCTCATCGTCCTCTGACTCATCCTCGCCCTCACCGACCTGGCGGAAAAAGTTGGTCGGGGGCAGCTGCCGGTCGTCCCCGGCGACCACGATCTGATGTCCGCGCATGATCGACGGGATCGCGTCCGCCGGCACGATCTGGCTCGCCTCGTCGAAGATCACCACGTCGAACAGCCGGGCGGCCGGCAGCACCTGGCTGACCATCAGCGGCGACATGGCCCAGCACGGTTTGAGCGCGAAAAGCATGTCGCTCGTCTGGTCGAGCAGCCGCCGCAGCGGCAGGTGGCCGCGGCGCAGCGCCGCCTGCTTGCGGATCACCCTGGCCTGCAGCGGGTGCCGGTCCTGGGCCTCGGCCAGCCGCTCGGCCCAGGCGCGGCGCACCCGCCGGCGGTTGGCCGCCAGGTACTGCACGTCGCGGACCTGGAAATCGCTGGCGATCTCGTCCAGGGCGTCGCCCCGGGCGGCGTCATAGCGCGGATCGCGCACCCTGATCTGATCCAGAATCGAGGAATACCAGGCGTAGTCAAACGCCGCCTCGGCCAGATCGCCAGACGCCGGCCGCCGGCCAATATCGTCAAGCAGCGACCCGAGGCCGAGGTCGTCAAACTGGCCGGCGAGCTCATAGAGCCTCGGCAGTTTCCAGGCCGTGTCCTGGTCGGCGGTAAGCGCCGAGAGCAGTTCCTCGAGGCCCTCGTCCCGCAGCCGGACATAGGCACCGAGCGCGGCGATCTGCCGCGAGCATTCGTCGTGCAGCCGGGCCAGCTCACCGAACCCGGCGGGCAGCCGGGGCAGCGCCGGCCCGGGGCCGTCAGCGTCCTGCGCCGGGGGGAGCCGCTGCCGCTGCCACTCGGCCAGCTGCCCGGCGGCCTCGGTCAGCGCACCGGCCAGCACCTCGGGCGCGGGCTTGCCGGGACCGGTGTAGAGCTCGCGGGCCTGCCTGCGCAGCCCCCGCCGCTCGCCGAAGCCGAGCGCAATGTCGCCGCCGGCCCCGACCGCCGCCGCCAGGGCCTGCGGCCGGGCGGCGTACACCGAGCGGTCAAGCACCCGTAGCGTCTGCTCGATGGCCGCGTACAGGCGCATCCTCGCCACCGCGTCGGCGTAGCAGGCCGGCGGCCGCAGGCCGGTCTCCGCGCTGGCCCGGCTGACCCGGTCGGCGAGCATCGGCAGGCCAACCGCGGCGAGCCGGGCGGCCAGGTCGCAGGCTTGCCTGACCTCCTCGGTGGTCCGCAGCGCGGCCCCGAACCACGGGGTCGACCCCGGCCGCAACGCGAAACCGCCCAGATGAGCAAACTCCCGCAGGTCGTCCCTGATCTCGTCGGCACCGGTGCTGGTGATCCGCTCGGCCGCCAGCCGCACCGCGCTGCGGGCTTCCTCAGGAATCTCGAGGAGGGCGGACTGGACCTGAAACGGCGTCAGCCCCCACGGCGGATGCGCTTCATGCAGCGCCAGGACATGCTCGGCCAGCCGCCGTTGCCGGTCGGCGAGCCGGCGCCGCAGGCTGGCGTCGTCGGGAACTTGCTTCTGCTGCCCCAGATCGGACGTCGCGGCGAGGTCGCGGGCGATCCGCAGCCTGTCCCTCGTTCCCTCGTGGATGTCGAGCACCATCTCACCCAGGTCGGCGCCCTTGAGCCGGGACAGCACGGCGTCGATCGCGGCCCGCTTCTCCGCGACGAACAGCACCTTCCGGCCGCGCGCGACGAGCGCGGCCACCAGGTTGGCGATCGTCTGGCTCTTGCCGGTCCCCGGCGGGCCGTGGATCACCACGCTGCGCCCGGACAGCACCGCGGCGATCGCGCTGCGCTGCGACGAGTCGGCGTCGAGGACCGAGTAGTCCTCGGCTGGGGAGTCGAGCACCGGCTCGGTCTCGTCGCCGGCGCACAGCAGATCCTGGGCCTCCGGGTCCCCGGCGATGGCGGCGACCACGTCGCTGTCGGCCAGCAGTTCCCCGGCCGCCTGCATGTCGCGGACCATGGGCAGCTTGGCGTAGGTGAAGGTGCCGATCACGTCCCGGTCCGCGATCTCGAACCCGGGGACCTCGGCGGCGTCGGCGGCCTCCCGCAGCAGCTGGAACAGCCGGTCGCCGCGCTCGTCGGCGAGCTTCTCGGTGGCCGCCCCGAACACGCTGGCCAGCTTGTGCAGCAGAACGGGATTGACCTCGCTCTCGTCGTCCAGGGCGAGATCGAAGTCGTCATGCCTGGCCCGGGTCGGCGTGATCGTCAGGCCACGCAGCAGCACGGGGGCGGCGGGCTCGAGGAACAGCTCATCCCAGTGAGCCATCCCGGTCGCCAGGTACCCGGCCCGGATGCCCCGCTCCTCGAGCAGTTCCCGTGCCTTCCGGTAAATGGCCTGGACCCGCCGGATCGCGTCGGCCCTGATGTCCACGTCGCGGAACAGCCTGGTGAGCCGGATTGACCCGGTGCGGCGGAACTGGTCGAACGCCGCGGGGTCGGCGGCGGCCAGGTCGAGAGTTCCGGCCCGCCGGTCCTTGTAGTAGAGCAGGGTGTTCCGGCCGCCCAGGTCGGTCAGGGCGGCCACCCAGCGGGCCTGCGCGGCCTCGATCAGCTCGGCCCGGCGGCCGTCCGGCGATCCAGGCCCGCGGCCGTGGGCCTGCTCGCTCGCCTGCTCACCTGCCTCAGTCATCTGCTCACCTGCACAGTCATCTGCCCACCTGCACAGTCATCTGCTCACACCTTCGGTAGACGCGGTCTTGGCGGGTCATGGCCGTCGGCCCGGGCTCGGGGTCGGCAGCAACCCCTGCGGGTCCGTTGAGTGAATGGGGTTGGTTTTTACGAGGCGCCCCCGCATCTCCCCGCGGCGGGAAATGTCAAACGCCAGGGCAGCGAGGTCACCGGGAGCAGCCGAATCATCACCGGTGCGGGTGCCGCGGGGACGTCGAACGTCAGCGGATGAAGATCGTCAGGAGCAGCCATATGACGGGGGCGCTGACCAGCATGGCATCGATCCGGTCGAGCGCTCCGCCGTGGCCGGGCAGGACCGTGCCCATGTCCTTGATCCCCAGGTCCCGCTTGATCATCGACTCCGACAGGTCGCCGAGGGTCGCCGTCGCGACCGCCGCCACGCCCAGCACCACCCCCTGCCAGACCGGGGCATGCAGCACTGTGGGCAGCAGGATCGCGCCCGCCACGACGCACGCGAGCGCCGCACCGGCCGAACCCTCCCAGGTCTTCTTCGGGCTGATCTTCGGCACCAGCAGGTGCCGGCCGAGCAGGCTGCCCGCGGCGTAGCCGCCGACGTCGCTGCAGACCACCAGGATCAGGAACACGACGGTCCGGCGGGGGCCGTCGGCCGGGGCGAGCATGAGCGCCACGAAAGAGGCCATCAGCGGCAGGTAGGCCAGGGCGAACAGGCCCGCGGCGACGTCCCGCAAGTAACCCGCGCTGGTTCCGGGGAGCCGCCAGGCCATGACCACGATCATCGTTATGGCCAGCGCCGCCACCAGTGGGCGCTCCCCGCGCCAGTACGCCAGCGCGATCATCACCGAACCGCCGGTGACCACTGGCACCAAGGGCAGGCGGATATCCCGGGTGCGCAGCGCACGGGTCAGCTCCCACAGCGCGAGCACGACCGCCACGCCCACGACCACCAGGAAGAGGACCTTGATGGTGAACAGGGTGAGCAGGGCCAGGGCACCGAGAGCCAGGCCCACGGCCAGCGCGGCGGGAAGATTGCGGCCGCCAGGCTCACCTTCGGTAGCGGGCTCCCCCTGCGGGCTGGGAAGCAACCTATACCTCGAGGAGTTCGGCTTCCTTGTGCCTGAGCAGGTCGTCCACCTGCCCCACGTAGGTATGGGTGAGGTCGTCGAGTTCCCGTTCCGCCCGGTGCACATCGTCCTCGCCCGCGTCACCGCTCTTGACGAGCTTGTCCAGCGAGTCCTTGGCATGCCTGCGGATGTTGCGGATCGAGACCCTGCTGTCCTCGGCCTTGTGCCGCGCGACCTTGATGTATTCCTTCCGGCGATCCTCGGAGAGATCGGGGAAGACGACCCGGATGATCGCGCCATCGTTCGACGGGTTGACCCCGAGGTCGCTGTTCCTGATCGCCTTCTCGATCGAGCCAAGCGAGGACTTGTCGAACGGCTGGATGACGACCATCCGCGGCTCGGGGATATGGAACGAGGCAAGCTGATTAACCGGCGTCTGCGTTCCGTAGTACTCGGCCGTGATCTTGCTGAACATGGTCGGATGCGCGCGCCCGGTGCGGATCGTGGCGAACTCTTCCTTGGCCACCGCGACGGCCTTCTCCATTTTCTCCTCGGCTTCGAGGAGGGTTTCGTCTATCACTGCGGCTCCTGTGCGTCCTGGGCCCGTCTCATTCGCAGTTCATGCCAGCGGGCATCAGAAATCTCCTGCGCGGCATATCAGCGTGCCGATCTTCTCACCACGCACCGCCCGGACGATGTTGCCCTCTTCCATAAGGTCGAAAACGACGATGGGCAGGCCATTGTCCATACACAGGCTCACCGCGGTCGCGTCCATGAACTTCAGCTCCCGGCGCAGCACCTCGCCGTAGTCCAGCTGGTGAAACCGCACCGCATCCGGGCTTGTCCGGGGATCCGCGTCGTAGACCCCGTCGACCTGCGTGCCCTTGAGCACGGCCTCCGCCCCGATCTCCAGAGCGCGCTGCGCGGCACACGTATCGGTGGAGAAGAAGGGCGCGCCGAGGCCCGCGCCGAAGATCACGATCCTGCCCTTCTCCAGATGCCGGATGGCCCGCCGGGGAATGTAGGGCTCGGCCACCTGCCCCATGGTGATCGCGGTCTGCACGCGGGTGTCAACACCGAGTTTCTCCAGCACGTCCTGGAGGGCGAGGCAGTTGATCACCGTGCCGAGCATGCCCATGTAGTCGGCCCTGGCCCGGTCGATGCCGCGCTCGGAGAGCACCCGGCCGCGGAACATGTTGCCGCCGCCCACCACGGCCGCGACCTCGACGCCCTCCGCGACGGCGGCCGCGATCTCCTTGGCGATGTGGAACACCACGTCGGGCGAGATGCCCAGGGCCTCATCACCGGAGAACGCCTCGCCGGACAGCTTCACTACCACCCGGCGCCAGCGATGGTGGGCCTTCCCGCCCGCTCGCCCCGAACGGGAAACGCCCGCCATGTCGCCCCCTTCGCCTGCCGTCACCGCGCAGCCCCGCTATGGCTCATCCGGCCTGGCCCACCTGGAATCTGGCGAACCCGCGCACGGTGACCCCGTACTCGCTGAGCAGCTGCTTGACTGCCTTCTTCGGATCCTTGACGAACGGCTGATCGGTCAGCACGACATCCTTGAAGAACGCGTTCAGCCTGCCTTCGACGATCTTCGGGATGGCCTGCTCAGGCTTGCCCTCGTCGCGGGTTATCTGCTCGGCGATGGCGCGTTCCTTCTCGACCACCTCGCTGGGCACCTCGTCCCGCGTGACGTACTGCGGGCGCATGGCCGCGATCTGCTGCGCGAGGTCTTTCCCCGCCTCCGCCGACGGCTTATCGAGCTGTACGAGCACGCCGACCGTGGGCGGCAGGTCGCGGTCCGAGCGATGCAGGTAGCTCGCCACGTAGCCGCCCTGGAACTGGGCGTACCGGCCGATTTCCAGCTTCTCCTTGAGCGAGGCGCTGGCGTCCTCGAGAAGCTGCTGGGCCGTGACGCCCGGCCGGATTTCGACGCTGAGCAGGGCGAGCCGGTCAGCCGGCTTGTGCTCCAGCGCGGCCCGCGCGATCTCGGCCGCAGCCTCCTGGAACCGGTCCGTCTTCGCGACGAAGTCGGTCTCGCAGTTGACCTCGACCAGCACCCCGGCCGAAGTGCCGTCCAGCTCGGCAGCGACCAGGCCGTTGGCGGCGGTCCTGGCGGCCCGCTTGCTCACGTCCTTGGCGCCCTTGAGCCGGAGGATCTCTACGGCGGCATCGAAGTCGCCTTCGGCTTCCTCAAGTGCCCTCTTGCAATCCATCATGCCCGCAGCCGTGTGCTCACGGAGCCGCTTCACTTCTGCGGCGGTGACCTTCGCCATGTCCTCATCTCTCACTGTCTGGTGATCCGGTGGGCCGCTCGGCTGTAGCCGCTCACCTTCCTGTGCGGCCGCTCACCTTCCTGTGCGGCCGCGCGGGTGTCAGGCCCCGTCGGACCCGGACTCGGCGGTTCCGCTGCCGGCCCCGGCTGGGACTGCCGCTGGCTCGGCCGTTGCCTCGGGAGCGTCAGCGGCTGTTGCCTCGGGAGCGTCAGCCGCCGTTGCCTCGGGGGCGTCAGCCTCACTCGCGTCAGCCTCACTCGCGTCAGCAGCATTCGCGTCCGCGGCGCTGGCCGCCTTCGGGGCTTCAGTGCCGCCCGATGGTGCCTCGGCAGCAGCAGGCGCCGGCGCGGCCTCAGCGGTGCCTGCAGCGGCCTCCGCGGTGGCGGCCGCAGCCTGGTCGTCCGCGGCCTTGCGCTGGAGAAGCTCGCGCTCCCACTCGGCCAGCGGTTCCGCGGCACCGATATCGCCGGGTGCCGGTGTGGACGGCTTCTCTTCGCCGTCGGCCGCGCCCGCCCGGGCGATGAGGCCGTCCGCGACCGCATCGGCAACCACGCGGGTGAGCAGCGCAACACTGCGGATCGCGTCGTCGTTGCCCGGGATCGGGTACGTGACCTCGTCCGGGTCACAGTTGGTATCCAGGATGGCGATCACCGGGATTCCCAGCTTGCGCGCCTCGCTGACGGCGATGTGCTCCTTTTTGGTGTCGACCACCCACAGGGCACTCGGCACCCGGGACATGTCCCTGATCCCGCCCAGCGACCGCTCCAGCTTGTCCCGCTCGCGCCGCAGCTGGAGCAGTTCCTTCTTGGTCATGCCCGAGCCCGCTACGTCGTCGAAGTCGATCTCCTCAAGCTCCTTGAGCCGCTGGAGCCGCTTGAAGACCGTGGTGAAGTTGGTCAGCATGCCGCCCAGCCACCGCTGGTTCACGAATGGCATGCCCACCCTGCGGGCCTGTTCGGCGACCGCTTCCTGGGCCTGCTTCTTCGTGCCGACGTAGAGCACCGTGCCGCCGTGGGCGACCGTCTCCTTGATGAACTCATACGCGTTGTCGATGAAGTCCAGCGACTGCTGCAGATCGATGATGTAGATGCCATTGCGCTCGGCCAGGATGAAACGCTTCATCTTGGGGTTCCAGCGCCGGGTCTGATGCCCGAAGTGCACGCCGCTCTCGAGCAGCTGCCTCATGGTGACAACCGGAGCCATGCCGGTGGTCCCCTTCCTTGTTTCGCGCCGCGTGCGAGCACGCCGACGCTCTCGGTTGGTACCTGGCGCCCGGGCGCACCCCGCCGCGGTTACAAGAGCCGCGGACCGGTGAAGTGCGTCCCGCCGGAGGCCGAACCGACATCCAGGCGGCAAGCGGACGCGCGAATTAGGCCGGAAGCGCATGCGCAGCTGCACACGCTGACTCCTACGGCCTTCGTGTAGTCTACCCGCTCACCGCAGCCTGGGGATGTACCTGTTCGGTCAGGCTCGTGGATGCGCCTGCCGGTACGCCGATTCAAGCCGCTCGACCGACACGTGGGTGTAGATCTGGGTGCTCGCGAGGGAGGCGTGGCCCAGGATCTCCTGCACACTCCGCAGGTCGGCACCGCCCTCCAGCAGGTGGGTCGCGGCCGCGTGCCTGAGGCCGTGCGGGCCGGCGTCGGGCGCTGACGGCACGGCGGCAATCCGCGCGTGCACCACGCGCCGCGCGGTCCGCGGGTCCAGCCGGCCGCCCCGTGCGCCGATGAAGAGGACACCGGCGCTGCGCGTGCCGGCCAGGACCGGACGTCCGTCGTGGCACCAGCCGGTCACGGCCCGGATGGCGGGCAGCCCCACCGGCACCGTGCGCTCCCGGCCTCCTTTGCCCAGCACTCGTACCGTCCGGCGCTCCTGATCCAGGTCACCCAGGCCCAGCCCGCACAGTTCGCTGACCCGGATGCCCGTCGCGTAGAGCAACTCCATGATGGCTGTGTCACGGAGCGCTATGGCCCGGTCCCGGCGCCGGCGGGCGGTATCACCCGGGCCGCCGGCGGCACCGGCCATCGCGGCGGCGGCCGCGGCCGCGAGCACTGCGGCCATCTGATCTTGGCGCAGAACCTCGGGGAGCCGGCGCCGCGTCTTCGGCGTGCCGAGCAGGACACCGGGATCACGGTCGAGCCAGCCCCGCGCGCAGGCGAGCGCGGTGAATGTCCGCGCCGCCGCCGCCCGGCGGGCCAGCGTCGCCCGTGCGTGCCCAGTGGCATGCTGGCCGGCCAGCCAGCCTCTGAGCATGCCGATATCCAGTTCGTCCACGCTGGTGACGCCGATCCGGCCGGCGTACTCCAGGAGCGAGCCGACATCACCCAGATAGGCCCGGACGGTATGCGGCGAGAGCCCCCGTTCCGCCGCCAGGTGCCGGCCGAAACCGTCCAGCGCCTCGGCCAGCCTCGGCGGGAGTGGCTCGGCCGGCTGACCGGAGGCCCTGATTTCAGGGATGGGGGCCATGATCCCAGTGTGCGACACCATGCCACTTCCCGCCCGTTTCAGCGTGGGTGCCGGAGCGCGTGTCTGCCGCCCGGGCCGGGCGCCGATGCCGGGCGATACGGCGGCGCGGCACGGGTCAGGCCTGCTTTCGCAGGCGCCAGCCCCGGTCGCAGCGCTCGACGAAGCCGCCCGCGGCGAGGCCGCCCAGGCAGCGCATCACGGTGTCGAAGTCCACGCCTGCCGACACGGCGATCCGGGCCGGGCCGCGCCCAGCCCGCGCCGGAACGGCTTCCAGCACCCTCCGGGAGATCGGGTCGAGTTCGTCGCGGGGCAGCACCGGGCCACGCGCCCGTGCGGCGGCGGGCTCGTCACCCGGGAAGGCCAGATGCTCCAGCACATCCCGGGCACCGGTGACGCAGACGGCGCCCCACTCCCTGATGATCTCGTGACAGCCTTCCGATGCCAGGGACGTCACCGGGCCGGGCACCGCCATGAGCGGCCGGCACTGGTCGCGGGCGTGCCGGGCGGTGTTCAGCGCCCCGCTGCGCAGGGCGGCCTCGACCACCACTGTCCCCCGGCTGAGCGCCGTGATGACGCGGTTGCGGACCAGGAACCCGGGCCGGGTCGGACGCCGACCGGGCGGCCACTCACTGACCAGCACGCCCTGCGCGGCTATGGCCTCGAAGAGCCCGTGGTGGCCGAGCGGGTAGGGCTCATCGACCCCTGAGGCCAGGACGGCGACAGTGACCCCCTCGGCCGTCAGCGCGCCGCGGTGCGCGCTGGCGTCGATGCCGAACGCGCCACCGGACACGACCGCCCAGCCCCGCTGCGCGAGCGCGGCGGACATCTCCAGGCCGACATGCATGCCGTAGCTGGACGCCGCGCGGGTTCCGACGATCGACACCGAGCGCAGGCAGGCATAACGCAAGTCAGCGCTGCCCCGCACCCACAGGCCCCAGGGGCGGGCGTCGCCGAGCACGTCCAGCTGCCCGGGCCAGCCCGGGTCAGCCGGGCAGAGCAGGCGGATGCCGTCCCGGTGCCAGGTATCCAGGATGGTC
>JAWWPY010000174.1:0-13396 GCA_033854735.1 Streptosporangiaceae bacterium
GCGAGCTCTGCTCCTTCTACGACTTCAAGATCGAGACCCCGGCCGGTGCCGGGTCGATCCCGATGGCCGAGTGGAACTCATTCCGCGACGGCAAGCTCGCCTCGGCCCGCCTCATCTTCGACACCGCGGCGATGGCCGCGCTGATGCCCGGCTCCTGACGGCCGTTGACGGGAGGACGCTGCGATGCCCGCCACGCCCTGGAGCGGCTACCGGCGGTTTTGCCCGCTGTCGCGGGCGCTGGATGTGATCGGCGAGCGGTGGACGCTGGTGATCGTCCAGGAACTGCTCAAGCAGCCGCGCCGGTACGGCGCACTGCTTGACCGGCTGCCCGGCATCAGCACCAGCGTGCTCGCTGACCGGCTCCGGCGCCTGGAACGGGCGGGGGTGGTGGCCCGGGAGCCGGGCGCGGTCGGCGCTGGCGTCGTGTACGCGCTGACCGCACGCGGCCAGGAACTGGAGGAGGCGCTACGTGCCCTGCGGCGGTGGGGGGCGGGCTTCCTGGCCGACCCCACTGCCGACGGCTCGGACCAGCAGAGCTTCGATGTCACCTACGTCGCCGGCATCGAGACGCTCGCCGACGGCCAGTTCCAGCTGGTGGTCGATGACCGGCCTGCGACCCTGCACTTCACCGCGGGCCGGCTACGGCAGGAACCCGGTGCCGCGCCCGGCGCCGAGCTCATCGTGCGCACGAGCTCGGCGTTCCTTGACCGCTGGGCCGCCGGCGAGGCCGGCTGGGACGACGGCCGCGCCCGCGGCGAGGTGATCGTCGAAGGCCCCCCTGCGGCGTGGCCGCGCTGGCTGGCCGCCACTGGCTACCTGCTGCAGGTTGAGCCGGGCACCACCGAAGAAGGAGCCATGGAAGAAGGCAGGCATGAGTGAGCAGCCCACCGATTTCTTCTGGGAGGTCAGCGCGGCCGCGCTGACCCATGACGACGTGGCTACCGGAACGATGATGGGCTTTCCCTGCCTGCGCGTCTCGGGCGCGTTCTTCGCATCCTGCGACCACCGCTCCGGCGACCTTATCGTCAAGCTCCCTAAGCACCGCGTCGAGCAGCTCATCGCGGCGGGCGCGGGCAAGCCGTTCGCCCCGGCGGGCAGAACCTTCCGCGAATGGGTCCTGATCGGCGACCGGGACCGGGCCCGATGGGCCGAGCTGATCGACGAAGCCCGCGCCTTCGCGGGCGGCAAACCATGACCTCCCCCCCGCGCCGATGACATCGAGGCGGGCACGTCACAGGGATGCAAGGAACGCCTGGATACCTCCTTCTTGCCGGATTGCCTGCGCCGCCTGGCCGAGATCGGCCTTCAGTTCCGTGATCAGCGCGTCGGGCGCTGCGGTCTGCGGGTTGTGCTCCGCGCTCCACAGCATCATCTGGAGCAACAGCGGAATCAGGTCCGTGCCTTTCGCGGTTGCGGAGTAGACCTGTTTGCCGCTGCGCCGGTCGTCGTCGGTTTTCTCGATCAGACCTGCTTGCTCAAGTTTGGCCAGCCGGTCGGCCAGGATGTTCGTCGCGATGCCCTCCTCGGAGGCGAGGAAATCGCGGTAGTGCAACTTGTTGCGGAAAAGCAGGTCGCGCATGACCAGCAGCGACCACTTGTCGCCGAAAATGTCCAGCGCCGAACTGATGGGGCAGTCGGATCGCTGCTTAGACTGCTTCATTCCCCGGCGAACGCTCGCGTTTCCTGGGCTAGGCGCGGCATGAACACCTGATCAGCGCTCCGCGTGCCACTGTAGCCCGGCGAGGATTGCGCGTTGGGTCTGGTGGAATTTGCGTCGAATCACGGGCGTCATCAGGCGCGCAAGCAACCGCTTCGGCGTGAACAGACTCTGGGCAGTCACCCGCGTTGCCCCGGAGCCCTGCGCCTGGAGGCTGAAGCCGGTGCGCCAGTCCGACACCATACGCGAGAACCCGCTGCTGTCATGCTCGACGGTCCACATGATCGTGCGGGCCTCGTCGTAGGCCGAGCACAGCTCCCGGGTGGTGCCCGGCTTGCCCCCGATGAGAACCTGGCATGTGCGCGTGCCGCCCAAGGCATGCGCGCCCTCGATATGCGTGGCGAACGGATGCCACTTCACGTGCTCGGCGGGGTCCTGAATCGCTGCCCAGACCCGATCGACGGGTGCCTGGACGATCACATGATCCGTGATGTCTTCCATTGACTGCTACACCTTCCGCTGGCGGATACAACGCCGAGTAGCGTAATCCGTCTACTTGCAACCTGCAAGTACGGAGAGAGCCACCGCCCGCGTCGCCCGCCCAGGCCCCTACTGCACCTCGGCTAGTTCGGCGGTGTCGGTAGCGGGCACGGAGGTTGGTGGTGCCTGGGGCGATCCGCCGCGAAGGGCGGTGTAGCTGACTATGGCGCCGAGCGCGACCAGGGCGACGGTGACGAGGAGGCCGGCCTGGTATCCGTCCAGGAAGGCCCGGGGCGGGCTGGCCCCGTGGTGCAGGGCGACGCCCTGGCGGGAGCGCAGGACCGCGCCGATGACCGTGATGCCGAGCAGTCCCGCGACCTCGCGTGAGGCGTTGAGCAGGGCTGAGGCCATCCCGGAACGCTCCGGGGGCATGGCCTGCATGATCGCGTTGGTCAGCGGGACGTTCATCAGCCCGGCACCTGCGCCGAACATCAGGAAGCCCGGCATCAGGCTGGCGTAGGTCGCGCCGCCGCCGAGGCGCGAGATCAGGTAGAGCCCGGCCGCCATGATCACCATGCCGAGCGCGACCGTCTGGTGGGCCCGCGCGATCCTGGAAACCGGCCCGGCGAGCGAGGCGAACAGCGCCATGCACAGGGCCATGGGGACGAAGGCCAGGCCGGCCTTGGTCGGCGAGAACCCGAGGATGGTCTGCAGGTAGATCGAGGTGAAGAAGTAAATGCCGAAGACACCGAAGGCCCACAGCATCATGGTGATCGTGCCGCCGCTGAAGGCCCCGGACCGGAACAGGCCCATATCCACCATCGGGTGGGCGGTCCGGGACTCGACGATGCCGAAGGCCGCCGCCGATACGGCCGCCAGCGCGAAGGCGCCGAGGATCAGGGCCGAAGTCCAGCCCTCGTCGTGGCCCTCGATGAGGCCGTAGGTGAGCGAGAACAGCGCGATGGCGGAGGCGGTCAGGCCCGGCACGTCGAGACGGCGGACCACCGAGGGGTCGCGCGACTCCCGCATGGAGACGAGCGCGATGGCGAGGGTGACGGCCCCGACCGGAATGTTGATGAAGAATATCCAGCCCCAGTGCAGGTGCTGGCTGATGAAGCCGCCGATGAGCGGGCCGAATGCGAGCGCCATCGCGCCGATCGCGGTCCAGGCGCCGATCGCGGTGGTGCGCTCCCTGACGTCGTCGAATGTCGCGATGATGATCGCCAGTGTGGTCGGCACGACCAGCGCCGCGCCGAGGCCCTGCAGCAGCCGGAAGCCGATCAGCACGTCGCCGCTGCCGGCCAGGCCCGCGCCGAGCGAGGCGAGCGTGAACACCGACAGCCCGATGACGAACAGCCTGCGGCGGCCGTAGACGTCGGCGAGCCGGCCGCCGACCAGCAGCAGGCCGGCGAACACCAGGATGTAGCTGCTGACCACCCACTCCAGGCCCGCGATGGACAGATGCAGGCTGCGCTGGATCGTGGGGATCGCCACGTTGGTCACGTTGTTGTCAAGGAAGGTTTCATGTTTTAAGGTCCCGATCGCACTGGGACGGACATGTGACCATGACCGCGAACGACACCGCTACCAGGCGGGTAACCACCGGGATCGTGCTGGCTGTAGGGCTCTTCGCCGGCAGTGACTCCTACTCCCACATCTACACCCTGGCCCGGAACCACGGGCAGGACATCGCCTCGGCGGCGCTGCTGCCGCTGGCCGGTGACGGGCTGATCGCCGCCGCGTCGTCGGCCATGCTGGTCGCTTCCCGGCAGGGCCGGGACGTGCCGGTGCTGGCACGGGTCATGCTGCTGGCGGGGATCGGCGCCACGATCGCCGCGAACGTCGGCTACGGGCTCCACGCGGGCATTACGGGTGCGCTGCTGTCGGTGTGGCCAGTGGCCGCGTATGTCGGCTGCATGGAACTGCTCACGTGGATGCGGCGCAACACCGGGATGGACCCGAAGGCGCGGCCCGTATCTGAGGATGCAGCAGCGGATGCACCCGATGAGCTGGCTCGCCGCCGCCACTCCACGAGGCCCGGCCTGCTGGACGCGGCCGGGCAAGCCTTCCCCGCTGCCGGGGCCGGCAACGTCCCGTCACTGCGGGAAATCCAGCGCGCACTGCGCATCGGCCAGGGCAAAGCCCAGCAAGTCCAGGCTCATCTCGCCGGCCGTCCGGCGAACGCGGTATAGGCAAGGAGGAAACACGATGCAGACCACATACGACGACAACGACAACGACGGCCGGTTCCCCAGCGACAGCCGGGTCGAGGTCCGCTACCCCCGCACCAGGCAGGAAGAACACGGCGACCGGTCAGCATGGCCGTGGCTGCCAGGAACCATCGAGAGACAGTGCGGCCCGGACGAGTGGCTGGTGTGCGTCGAGGACCGCGACGTCGCCGTGCTGCGCGATGGCCGCCGCGCCCCGCGTAACACAGCGTCCCGGAACCTCTACTACCCGATGTGCTACCGGGACTCCAGCGAGATCCGCCGGCCCGCGCCGGCGGTACGCGAGCCAAGCATGCCGGCACTGCGCCTGGACGCCACCCCGGCCGTGCGCAGGCCCACTGCGTCGGCGGTGCGCAGGGGGCGGTCGCGGTGACCGGGGACCGGCTGATCGGCGGCGCGGCCACCGTGGTGCTGTGCGTGGTAGCCGGCAGCGCGCTGACCGTCGGCTCCACCCGCACCTATGCGCTGGCCAACGGCCATGGCATGGACGGGACGGCTGCCCTGCTGGTGGCGATGAGCTTGGGCGGGCTGATCGCCGGCGCATCGCTGGTGCTGCTGCGCGAGGAGCGCGGGCAGTGGGTCCCCGGAACAGCTGACGGAATGCAGTTGCTGGGCCTTGCCGTCATGGCCGCCGCGGACATCGTGTCCGGAGCCCGGTACGGGCTGCTCAGCGCGATCATCGCGGCCTGGCCAGCGGTGGCGTTCTTCGGCGCGGCGGACCTGGTACTGGAGCTGGAGCACCGCTCCCGCAAGCGCCACCGCCAGGCCAGGCCAGCAACGACCCCGGCGGTGCCGGCTGACGTGCAGCAAGCAGTGCGTGCCGCCTACCTCGCCTCGGTGCAGGCCGGCGACCCGCTGAGCCAGCGGGCCATGGCGGCCCGGTTCGGCCTGTCCCGGCGCAAGATCCGCCAGCTCGTCCCCGAGACCGCCGTGTCCGGTACCGGCCACCTCGGCGAAAGTGAGGCAGCATGACCACCGGCCTGCCCGCACCGGATGCGGCCAGCGGCAGCCACAGTCCGCCGCTGAACTACTACGGCGAGCTTGCACGGCGGCAGTGGGAAGGCTGCCTCCCGGAGATCTACCAGCAGATCCGCGATCCCGGCGCGTTCTTCGCCGTGCTCGGCGAAGTGATCGCGCACAGGATCGATGAAATCGCCGACCATCTGGCCGGTGACGACCAGCGCGGTGAAGGCTACCTCGCCAAGGTCGCCCGCCTCACCGCCGCGCGGGACACGCGCAGGAACGGGTGCTCGACGAGTACCTGCTACTCCCGCCTGACTTAACTAACCCAGTCCGAGCGTGTACGTGTCGTCTGGCGACGGGTACCGGGTCGGCGTGGGTCCTGCGTTAACTGATCGCGGATATATCGTCTGCGACATCCGCGTCTCATGGAGCGCTGGCCCGGCTGCGGCGGCCGGCCGTCCCAGCGCCCGGGTAGCTGGGCACTGGGCAGATGCTGCTCCAGGTCTGCGGAAGGCAGTTTGCTGGCGCGTAGTCTGTGGTGTCCTCGGGGTCTGGTATCTCTGATGTGGGTAACGGAACCCGTGTCGTCAGGGGGCGGCGTGTCATCACCCGATTCGGAGTCAGCTCAGGAACCGCATGCTGTCCAGGAAGGCGGCGATGTGGAGCGCGAGGTCGCAGGGGATACCGGGGAGCCGCCCGAGTTGCGGTTCTCCGAGCTGATGCGGGTGCGGCAGGAGTCGAAACTGCCGAGTCCGTTGGCCGGTGGAAATACCCTGCCCCTGGAAAAGCTGGACCCCGAGGTCCTAGCTAGCGGGAGGCCGGCCCCATTCAGGCGGCGGCGCTGGTCTGAATCGACCCTCCGGGGCGTCCGCCCGCACCGGCTAATTCCTCTGGAAGAACGGCGTGTGGTCGCGGAATGCGTGGTCAGCGCAGAAGAAGTCCGCGTAGTGCAGAATCCAACCCACCGGGGTCGGATCGTGGAAGGGACTGTTGGCGGCGTGCGCGGCGACCGGAGCTACCACGTCATCGGCAAAGCCGAGGTCACGCAGGAGCATGGCGCCCAAGACGCCATGCTGGATGCGCGACCGGTGCGGGTGCAGCGTGACCGTGCCGTCCGGCTGCCGCACATACAGCAGCGGCTTGTCCACGTCGTGCAGGATGAGGGTCGGAAGCACGATCTCGTCCGTGAGCTGGTAATTCCACCGTTCGCGCGCGTAGCCGACGAGCAGCAGGCCGACCTCGACCACTTCTACCACGTGCTCACGCAGCCGGTAATCGCCGACGTCGTGCGCGTAGGGGAAGTCCGCGATCGTCGCGAATCCGCTGGAGTTCCACACGGTTGTCCAGGCAGTAACGACCGATGACCGGGTGGCGGCCGAGAGCCGGCTCATCATCGGCAGCCATTCGGTGATCGCCTCGCGCTGCTCGGGCCGGCCCTCAGTAACCGTGAAGAGGTCGCTCATGCGCTGAGCTCCGTTCCCTTGGTTTCCCTGGACAGGCTGATGGCGATGAACGAGAGGGCGAACGCCACCAGCGTGGTCGCCATGCCGATTGCGAAGCCCCCGGCGCTAGTCGCCAGCGAGCCCACGATGAACGGCGCGAGGGCGCCGCCTATGCGGCCGCCGTTGTAGATCAGACCCATCGCGAACGCCCTGCTCGATGACGCGCGCATCATCTCGGCCGTCCATGGCCCTAGCCCCGCGTAGATCCCGGCGATGCCCATGCCGGTGAAGAACGTAACCGCGAGCAGCAGGCCGGACTCCTTCTGAGTGATGAACAAGGCAGTGGCGATTCCGCCAAGCAGAAGGTAGCCACTAAAGACCGGGCGTCGTCCGAGCCGGTCCACCAGCGCACCGAACAGGACGAAACCCACTAGGGACCCGCACTGCTGGACCAGCGTGAAGGTCAGACTGTGGGTGAGAGTCATTCCCCTGACTTTTAGCAGGAACGTCGGCGCGAAGGTGAAGACGGCGTAGTAGACGTACTGCACGCAGAACACGAACACGAACGCGATAAGGAACGGGCGCCGGGTCTGCGGCCCGAGCACAGCGCTCCGCAGCCCGAGCGCCGCGTGCCGCCATCCGGGTGTCGGCGCGGCGCGCTCGGCCTGCCGCCACATCGGCGACTCGGGCACGAAGAACCAGACGTAGGCGGCGAACAGGATCGGCACCGCGCCGACGGCGTACAGCAGCTTCCAGACACCGGCGTTCAGGGTGCCGTAGTGCGAGGTCAGCAGTAGCGCCGTCCCGACCGCGAGCAGTGAGCCGATCGGCAGCCCGGCCTGCATCGCCGCGCCGCCCTTACCGCGGTGCCGAGGCGGGCACGCCTCCGCGACCAGCGCCGCGCCCGCGGTCCAGCCGCCGCCCATGCCCAGCCCGGCAAAGAAGCGCAAAGTTCCGACTTGCAGGAAAGAACCGGAAAACGCGATCAGCCCGGTGAATATGCCGTAGACCAGGATCGAGTAGGCCAGCAGCCGACGGCGGCCGATACGGTCGGCCAACCAGCCGGCCAGGATGCCACCGACGATAAGCCCAGCTGAGGTGACCGAGGCGACCAGCCCGGCCGCCTGGTTGGTGCTGTGGAAGTCAGCGACCAGCGCGGGGATGGTCAGCGAGAGCAGGAAGATATCGAAATTCTCGAATGTGAAGGCTATTAGCGCGCCAGAGATCGCGCGCCAGCCCGCCGTGCCGATCTCGCGGTACCAGGGCGCGTTTGCGTTCGCGGCGGCATCCGCGCGCGGTTCGCCGCTCGTGTCCAGGGCCATCGGTGCATCTCCTTTGACATCGGGAACGGTGCGGCCGAGGCCGGAACGCGACTCGCCAGCGCGGCGGCGGTTCCGGGCGTCGGCAGAACCTCTCAGGCCGGAGTTTGGTGATCGAAGTGGTCAACCGGAGGCCGGGGGGCGGCCGCGGTAAGGCCGGCGTCAACCGGGAGAAGGACGCCGGTGATCCAGCGCGCGTCCGGGCTCAGCAGGAAGACGATCGCCTTGGCGACGTCCCACGCCGTTCCCGGTGTGCCGAGCAGCGAGCTTTCCCGGCGTTGGCGGCGCCGCTGCTCGGTCATCTGAGGACCGCCGACCATCGGGGTCTCCACCATTCCCGGCGCGACCGCATTCACCCGGATGCCCTCCGGCCCGTGATGGGCCGCCATCACCTTGGTCATGGTGATCACCGCGCCCTTGGTGGTCGGATAGAGCAGGTGCGGGTGCCCGCCCCGCATGCCGGCGGTGGAGGCGAGGTTGACGATCGACGGACCGCACCGGGAAGCGCGCAGATAGGGCAGGCACGCGCGCGACATCAGCAGCGGGGAGCCGAGGTTGGCCCGCAGCCCCGCGTACCATCCGTCCAGGTCCACTTCGTCGGCCGTGCCGGGCGCGCCGATCATCCCGACGTTGTTGACCAGCGCGTCTATCTGACCGAAGGTCTCGGCGGCCGTGACGGCGGCCCGCCGGGCCGCGTCGGGATCGGTGGTATCGGCTTCGACCACGAGCGTCCGCGCGGGCTCGCCGATCATGCTGGCGGTACGCTCGGCCCACTCGGGCCGGCGGTCGACGAGCACGACCCGGGCGCCTTCCAGTGCGGCGGCGATCGCGGTGGCTCGGCCGATCCCGTATCCATCGCCCTGGCTGCCCGCTCCGGTAACCACCACGACCATGCCGTCAAGACGCCTCCCGTCGGGCAGTGGAGCCGCCTGCTCGGGTAGTTCCCAGCTGCTCATCGTCGTCCTTGCGCGTCGGTTCTAGCGGTCTAGGCTGGGCGGTCACCAGGTCGTGCGGTGAGTGTGCGGCTGTCCAATGCGGGCAGCATCTGCGCGGGATCGCGGGTGACGGCGACATCGATCACGGTTGGCCGGCCCTCCTCCGCGAGACCACGCTTGATCGCCTCGGCCAGCTGGCCGGGCTCGTCCACCCGGATGCCAAGGCAGCCGTACGCCTCCGCCACCTTCGCGTAATCCAGCTCGGACAGGTCGCTGGACTCGTAGTGGCCCGGTCCGTACATCGCGTACTGCAGCGCCTTGACGTAGCCGGACGCCGCGTTGTTGATGACGATGACAACGAAAGACAAGTTCGACCGGCGGGCCGTCTCCAGCTCGCCGACGGCCATGTTGAAGCCCCCGTCCCCCGTGATACCCACTACGGCGGTGCCGGGTCGACCAAGTGCGGCGCCCATCGCGCCGGGAAGTCCGTAGCCGATGGAGGCGAATCCCCGGTCGGAGATGAACCTCCGGCCGGCCACCTTGGTGTCGTAGAACAAGCCCGCCCAGTGGCTGGCGAATCCGCCGTCGGCGACCACGGTTGCACCGGCGGGCAGCACGGCGTTGAGCTCACCGATCAGCCGAGTCATCTGCACCGGCACGTCCTGTGACTGGTACTTCGGCACGGCTTCGGCCTGCCAGGCGGCCCGGCGGACAGCGATGCCCGCCCAGAATTCCTCGCGGGCCGGCGGCGGCGGCGCGCCCAACTGAGAGTGCAGTTCGGCTAGTCCGGCGCGCGCATCACCCCAGAGCCCGACCCGGACTGGATGGTGCAGGCCGATCTCCTCGGCGCAGACATCCAGGTGAAGAAGGGGAATGCCCGCGCGCGGCACCGTGTACCGCTTCGTAGCGATCTCGCCGAGCTTGCAGCCCACCACGAGCAGCAGGTCCGCTTCGTCGATCACCTCGTTGGCGTACCGGCTGTACCGGCCGAACAGGCCGATCGAATGCGGGTCGGTGCACGCGATGGCGCCCTTTCCGCTGAGAGTGTGCGCCACCGGAGCGTTGAGCCGCCGCGCTAGCGCGGCCAACTCGTTCCAGGCTCCGGACAGATGCACCCCCCCACCGGCTAGGATGACCGGCCGGTGAGCGGCCGTGAGCAAGTCGACTGCCCGCGCCACCGATTCGGCGTCCGGCCGGGCGCGCTTCGCCGGGATGCGCGACACGCTGATGTCGACCCAGAACTCGGCCATGTCGAAGTCGTGGCTGGCATGCGCGATGTCTTCCGGAACCGCGATGACGACCGGTCCCGGCCGCCCCGAGGTCGCCACGGTAAACGCGCGCCGCACCAGTTCAGGGATCCGGGTGATCTCCTCGACCCGCAGATACTCCTTGCACGCGGGCTTGAGCAGGTCGGCCTGGACGGTTTCCTGCGTCATGTTTTTGCCGGCATGCGCGCGGTGCGAGTCGCCGACGAACGCGACAACCGGCACTCCAGCGTTGAAAGACTCCACCAGGCCGGTGACGAGGTTGGTCGCGCCGGGCCCGAGCGTGCCGTCGCACAGCCCAGGCCGGCCGGTCGCCCGCGCGTAGGCGTCGGCGGCGAACGCTCCGGCCCGCTCGTCGTTGACGAGGACGTGCAGGATGCCCAGCTGCCGCGCGCCCTCGTAGAACGGCAGCAGCTGGAATCCGCCCATGCCGAATACGGGACCCGGTCCGTGCCGCTGAACCATCTCCGCCAGCGCCCGGCCTCCAGTCATCCGTATCCGGTCCGGCTGGCCGGGGGTGATCGCGCTCATCGCTGGTCCTTTCGTTCGACGGCACCTGCGGCAGGTCCGGCGAACACGCCAGACAACGTGCGCAGCTGGTCCATCAGTGGTTCACCGGCGACCAGCCCGCAAGCGGCGGCCGTTCGGTTGAGATAGGACACGACGCCATCGAACAGAGTCGAACGCCCCTCGCCGATGCGCGCGCTCACCGCCGCGACCGCTACTGCCGGAATGAACCGCTCGCCGAGCACCACGATCCGGCTCACGCCGGCCTCGTCCTTGCCCATCCCGGCGTCGTTGAACGCAGCGAAGGCCACCGGCCAGCGAACCGCGCGGGCGGGATCGGAGCCCGGCGTCGCACCGTGCGATCCGGTGACGACCACAGCGCCGACGTCCCGAGACTCGATCAGCGATGCCGAGTCAAGCACTCGCACGGTAAGCTCGCCGACTCGGCAGATCGAGCGGCCGCGCTGCACGTCACCCCGCGCGACGACGGCGGGCGGGGCGTCGGGTTTCCCCTGGTCCGCATTCCGGGTGGCCGCCACCGACTCGGCCGAGTCCACCGCCGTAAGCGCATCCGCACCGGACATTCCGCAGACGACGCCGAGCATGGCGGCCGACTCATTCACCGCCCCCACCCGGCCGCACAAAGTCTGCGCTCCCTCACCGATGCGGGCGCTGAGGTGACTAACCGCCCACGCCGGGATGCCGAGTTCGGCCAGTACCTCCAGCCCGGCGACGCCGGCGCGGTCCAGCCCGACTCCGGCGTCGTTGAACGCCGCGGCCGCCACCCCGGCGGCGGCGGCCACCGCACCGCTGTACCGGCCGGCGTGCGACCCGGTCACCGCGAGTGCGCCCCGGTCGGCGTCCCGCAGATCGGTCACACTGTCGACCACCCGCAGCCGGGCCGGGACTGCCCGAGCCAGACCCATCGATAACACTCCTTCCGCGACATCAGCGAACTAACGGTACCTCCTAGCGGAACTAAGATCCATCCAGTGGTCCTATAAATTCACAGCGTTTAAGAACGAGTGCGTTCGGTGACTGATTGGGAGTATGCGCCATCGGGCCGTGGCGACCACGGCCTTTCGTTCCCGCGAGGGGGTTAGTCGTCCTGGGGCAGCAAGCGGCGCATCCCCGCGCTGTTAATTCCCGGAGCCAGCCGCTCCAGCGCGGCTGCCACTACCGATGCCTCCTCTTGCAGGCTGGCACCCACCTCAGGCATCCTGCCCGGGCCGAGCCGGCTCTCCACGGCCGCGACGCTCAACGCGGCGACCGGTTCCCGCCGGGCACTGAACACGGGGACCCCGACACCCACCGCACCCGGCACCACCCCGCCGTCATTGACGGCGTATCCGAGCCTGCGCGCCACCTTGATCGCGTCCCATGTCGCAGCCGACTCGGGTGCCGGGTACGGCGGAGTAGCCGGCGCCAGCGCCAGGATGCGCTCGATCTCGGCGTCATCAAGCCAGGCCAGCAGCGCCAGGCTGCCAGCCCCCAGGCCGAGCGGCCGCCTGTCCCCGACGCGCAAGGTCAGCGTCCGGATCGGGAAACTCCCCGTGACACGGTCGATGCACAACGCCTCAGCGCCGCTGCGAACGGAGAAGTAGACCGTGTCGCCTGTCTTCCCGGCAAGTCGCAGCAGACTTGGATTGGCAATATCGAGCAGGCCATTCCGGTTGAGAGCCTTCAACCCGAATTCGACCATGGGCAGCCCCACATGAAACGCCCCGGTCTCGACGTCCTGATCTAGCCATCCGATGTCCACCAGGGTGGTCAACAGACGGTGAGCAGTCGTCTTCTGCAGACCCGTCGCCTCCACGATGTCGACCTGGCGCACGCCGGACGAACCCCCCGCCGCAACCGCCCGCAGCACAGCCGCCGCCCGGTTCACGCTCCTGATCGCTTCCGTCACGCCGTTCCCTCCCCGCTCATGCCGCCAGCCAGGAAGCGAGCAATCTGGTGCCACCCTCGCCCTGCCGGGCCCGCGGTTCTGGCGTCGCTTGATGCTACCGACTGCGCCGGCAACCGAAACGCCGAAACCACCACGGCCCACGCCCTGGGACTACGGCACTCGCACCATCAGCGCTCGTGCGCACCGCGTCCACCTAGTACGGCAGTCGCCAGTTGGTGCCTGACCTGGTGAGACCCGAGTTGGGCCAGATTAGTGCGCATCTGAGTGTCGTGGATATGGTGCGGCACGGTACCTGGTGCTTTGTCGTGTACCCATCGTGCACTTACCGTTGGTAATGGCAGCGTGCGACGGCCGGCCGGCATCAGCGGGCCAGCCGCGACAGGGACGGGTGGGATCGGATGGCCGTCTTCCGGGCATACGCCAAGGTGCTGGAATCCGGTGACCCGGCGATGCGGATCTACGAAGCAGGCCTGCGAACATGCCCCGGGCGGCCGGGACTGTTGCTCGCTGACCTGCTGCGGCGGACTGGCGGTGTCTATGAGACGACGACCCCGCTGCCGCCGCAGTTCCGCGCCGGCATCCGCGAGGTCGCGGAACTGACGTCGGACTCGGAGTTGCTCGCGATCGCGGATCTGACCGAGGTGCCCGTGGCCCTCGATCACCTGCGCGGCCTCGACCCGGAGACGCGCAT
>JAWWPY010000175.1:0-5655 GCA_033854735.1 Streptosporangiaceae bacterium
TGGCGGCGCTCCTGGCGAAGGGCTGGGTCAGGCGCGATGATTTCCCTGACACAGAGTACGGGCGGGCCCTGGAGTTCTATGAGGCGATGCGGGCACATGATGACCGTCTTTACCGCATCCGCGAAAAGGCGTCCAGTCTTATCGGGCAATGGACCGGCCGCCAGCCGCGCGATGTCGGCTCCTTCGGCACCAAGCTGAACCTGGAAACCTCCGACCTCGATCTGGGGATCGGGTACCCGGTCGAGGACCGCGGCGGCCTGATGGCCACCCTCGCCAGCCACACGGAGTTCCTGGGCGAGCGGTACACGCGGTTCTCGACCACGCGGCTGGTGTTCTCCTTCACGGTCGATGGCGTGCAGATCGACTTGAGTGCCCTGACCGAGGACGACTTCGCGGTCGCGTGCCGGATGCTCGACCAGATCGCCCAGACCATGACCCACGAGGAACGCGTCTGCCACACCTGGGTCAAGCACCTGCTCGGCCAGCAGGGGCGGCTGGAGGAGTACGCGGCGTGGAAGCTGGTCACCTACCGGCGCTTCTGCCCCGAATTCAACTGGGTGCCGATCCCGGAGAAAGCCAGCACCTAACAGCCCGGAAGGCCAGCCCGTCAGGTGCCACACGGGTCCGCCGCATTGATCATCTGCCACCCGGCGGCCGATTGCCAGCGCTCATATTCCCGGTACAGCATCCTGACATGCTCCGCGGGCAGGCTGGCGGCCGCCTCCTGCACAGCGGATTCCATCCGGGCGTGCAACAGGTCGATCTGCATGTCCAGGAGGGCGCCGATGCGGGCGGACAGCCGACTGCTGGCACTAGCGGCGCTGCCGGGCGACTGGGCGTCTATCGCGGAAATCATCTCCCCGAGAACGGTGTAGGCCGCGTCCTTGAGCACCACCCGGGCCTGCCGGACGGCGTGCCTGGGCTGCCCGTCGAGGATCTTCTCCAATGACTTGAGCGTGTAGTCCAGCGCGAAGTTACGGTCCACCCACAACTGCGCCCAGCGGGAAGCGACACCGATACGCCAGTCCGCGAACCGGGCGTCCACCCGGCCCATCGACGGCCGGATCTCCCCGGCCAGCCCAGCGGCCTGGACTTTGCGGGTGTAAGCAGCGCCGATCAGGCATTCCATCGACACCAGCATGTAGGAGATCGCCGTGTGCAGCGGCCGGCCCGCGGCTGTCTGCGCCACGAATGCCTCATCGCGGACACCCCGGACGATCTCCTGCGCCGGCAGGTGCGGCAGCGGGCGCAGCAGTAAGTCGGTGCGCCCCTGGAAGGCGTAGCTGGCCTTCAGTTCCTCCAGCGTCATCAGGTGATCGAAAGTGATGTAGGTGAACCTGGTCGGGATGCCCAGCGCGGACAGTGTCCGGATGGCGAAGGCATTCTGCTGCGCGGTGGTTTCCTTGTTGAACCGGTCCAGGATCGAGTCCACGCCTGATTCGACGCCGAACAGCATCCGGCGCAGGCCCCGCTGGAGCAGCGTGCGCCACATCTCGGCACGCCCCGCGTGCCAGGCCGGGCTCTCATCCAGGCGGACCACCTGGTCAACCCGGCAGCTTGATTCCCAGCGGAAACCAGCGTCATGCACGACGCGGGCGACGTTCAGCGCCCGGCTGCCCGCGTCGGTGTCCCGGCCGATGAGTTCCTCGTCCACCAGATATATGGTGCGGGAGACTTGCGGGTACCGGTCGAAAACCCGCCGCATCTCCGCGAGCATCCACGGCAGCTGTTCCGGTGCGGCGCCAGACCACATCCCCTTGTGGCCGCGCGGGCAGAAGCTGCAGAAATTTGTGCATCCCCTGCTGGTTTCTAACTGGGCGACACCGTGGTGCTCGAACGTCGCGGGCAGCAAGTCCAGCTCCGGGAAGATGTCGGCCGTGGCATCGCGGGTCAAAGGCTTGGCGGTCCGCCGCCGGGTGACCGCCAGGCCGCCGCCACGCGCGGCCCCGTTGAAGCCGAGCCCCGGTACGTGATCGAGGTCAATGTCCCCGTGCCAGTGGGCGAGCAGCCCTTCCGCGGTGGCCTCACCGCCTCCCCTGGCGACCAGCAGCCGTGGGTAGCGCTCCAGCAGCAGGTGCTCATTACGTGCTGTCAGGCTGCCGCCGGCGACGATCAGCGGGGGCCGGGGCACGCCGTAGGCGGCATCGAGCAGGCGGATCATCAGGTCGTGCTGGCCGAACGTGGCAGAAATGCCGAGGATGTCGGGATTCTCGGCCCTGACTCGCTGGATAAGATCCTCCAGAGTCACACCGAGTTGCATGTCGGCCAGGCGGACCACGCCGAGCAGGGTGGAGCGGGCGGCGCGGGCCACGTCGCTGATCGCGAGCGGGAACCGCGGCAGCGGAAAGTATTCCGGGTGATACAGCGCCACCAGCAGCACGCTGGGCCTGCTGAGCCGGTAGGCAGCCAGCCTGTCGATGGTGGCCAGCGAAAGCCAGGATCCGGGATTCTCCAGCACGAGGTGGCCGGATGCCCAAATAGGCCAGGTGCGAGTCTGGTGCGGCTGGCCAGAAAGATCAGCCACGGCCCACCGCCCGTCCGGGCGTTCGATGCACGCCAGGCGGCGGTCGAGCGTGCCCGCCACGCGCACGCGGCCGACGGTTCCGGCCAGCGCGACCTCAAGTAAGCCCCGCAGCCTGTCCGGCTCCAGGAGCATTATGTCCTCCACCACAGGCAGCTCGGTGCTGGCGGCATAACGGACGGTTTCGGTTAACCGTCGAGCGGCTGTTCCCATTGTGTTCATCACATCTCCAGGAGTGCCCATACCACTTTCCCGCCCATGTCTTGCGGGAAATACCAATCCCATTTATCGCTGATGGTTTCAACCAGTAGCAGCCCCCGGCCGCTCTCCGCGTCTTCGCTTATGTTCATGCGTGCCGGTGGCTGCGGGCTGCCATCCCAGACGAGAATCAGAACCCGTGTCTTATCCGTGAGCAGCCACAGCCGCAATGGGGTGACGGGCTCCATAGCGCGTGATGCGTGCATCGCATTGGTCGCTAGCTCTGAGACCAGGAGTTCGATGCTGTCACTCAAGCCGGTGAGTCCCCACTCGCACATTAACTGGCGAGCATGGAGCCGGGCGCAAGGCACCGCGCCCGGCAGTGCGCCCAGTTCGATGAAATCCTGCAGCGGCCATTCGCTGTCCATGCCCATTCCTTGAGATTGGGGAGGCAGAACCGGCACCGGAGCGCCGCTCTTGTCGGGACGGCGCACAGATAACACGCTCCCGTGGACAGTGCCGGTTCCGCCTCCAGCGGCACAAGCAACGCCCGCAGCTACTCGTGGCGTATATGCGCTCGTGCTGCCGTTCATTGGAAACCTCCCTGCTAGTCCCGGTTGGGCGGGTAGTGAGCGTTGCTGCTGCCGTTGGAGCGCTGGCCCAGATGGCGCAGGATGTAGCCGATAGCAAAGCTGCGGCCTGGGCTGGCCGCGATGGTGCCGTCGAAGATCAGCCGCAGGATCGGCCGGGACACTTTCCGTAGCCGGGCCGGCTCGGTCGCGGGTTCAAACGGGGCACCGATGCGGTCTTGTGGCTGGTCCATGCGGGGCTGCCTCCAGGCGTGGAGATAGGAGTGGGGCGGGCGTCAGGGGTGCGGAGCTAGCGGCAGGTCTGGCAGCACCGCCGCGAGTACCGCAGCCTGGTCAGGCGCGCAGGCCAGCGCCTCCCGGATGACTGCCGCCAGATAGTCCTCGCGGCTGAGCTGTACCTGGTATTTCCACGCGGGCGCGCCCGGGTGCCCGTCCTGGGCAAGGGTCACCCTGGTCAGCAGCCGTTTCTTCCCCAGGTTGGCCAGGATCAGCATGACCGCGTTGTACGAGGGCACCTCGCCGTAGCAGGTCTGGTAATCCAGGCGGTTCAGGCAGGTACGGCCGGTGATGGGCTCACGGGCGCGCCACATGACGTCCATCACCGCTGACTCCAGTGGCCCCAGGCCCGGCAGGCTCACCGCTGCGCACCGTTCCCGTCTAGCACGGTACGAACACGGTCGACGGGAACCCGGCCTGCTTCCGCGATTTCCTCAGCGGTGGCGCCGGCCCGTGCCGCGAGGCGGATCCAGTCATCGGGGTCTCCCAGCGGCATGGCCCGGGCGGCGTGGCCGGCTTCGCGGAGCTGCTCGCCTGCGTCCACAGCGCGGCCGAGGCTGCGCCGGAGGCTGTCGAGATCATTCGCCGCGATCACCCGGATGAGCCCGTCGTCGCCTCGGGAGAGTGCGAGCCATGCTGAGCCTGGGTCGATGTGCTCAATCTGGCACTGCCCGAAATCGGAGATGATTGCGGCGAGCTGGGCGGGGTCGTAGCCGTGTTCCAGCAATTCGCGGAGGGCGGGCACGGTCGCGGCGGTGAAGACGACCGGGGGCGCGGAAGCGGAGCGCGTGACTGCCCTGTATCCCTTCGGGGTTCTGGTGATCTCACACAGCGGCCCGCCGTAATCGCGCAGGAGAGCGGTCAGGCTCGCGGCGTCGTCGCCGGTCGTGTCAGCGGGCTGCATCGTCGTGTGTGTCCTTTGGTATCCGGCGGGGTAGCGGCGCGATCGGCTGGCCTGCCGTGGGGCGGCATGGCCGCACTAGCGGGTACATGAGGGGGCCGTCGGGCAAGTGAATTGGGCGGCCGTGGTCGGTGTAGCCATTGCGGAGGTAGAACTGGCGGGTGCGCAGGTCGGCGGCTTCGAGATAGGCGGGCACGTCGGCCTTGTCGAGCATTGCGTGGTAGGCGTGCAGCAGTGCGGTGCCGGTTCCCTGGCCTTGCCGCTCGGGGCTGACGGCGAGCATGGCCAGGTGGTGGTGACGGACGCCGGCCGGGTGGTGGCGGTCGAGGGCCGCGTCGAAGGCCAGGAACCGGTCGGTCCAGGGACGTGTCGCGACGGCGAGCCGTGCGTCATAGTCCAGGGGCTGGGATGGCCCGTGCTCGCCTACGGGTATCCACAGCGCCGCTGCGGTGCGGTCAGGAGTGGTGTGGATCACGCCGCTGGCCATGGCGTGCTTAATCAAGATCCGGAAGTAGCCGGGGAAGATTTCGCGGCGGGCGGCCGGGTCGTCTATCAGCCACTGTGACGGTGCCAGGTCGTGGAAGGCGTCGGCGATGACCTGGCTGAGTGTGTCCAGGTCGGCGGCGTCTGCGGGGACCACGGTCGCGTCCAGGTCGCCGGCGGCTGGGCCGGCCGGTGGTGTCATGACGGTGTTCCCTGGCTGGCCGGGGCCAGCTGGCCGGTGGCGGCGTGCGCGCCGAGGCCGATCGCGGCGTAAGTCTGCGGGCGGCGGAACTTCAGCACCAGCCCCCAGGCCAGCCCGATCACCGCGACGCCGCCATAACTGGCGGGCAGCACCCACGCGGCAGGAGCGCCCGCGGGCACGCCAAGCAGAGCTGCGTAGTGCAGGGTGGCCAGGACGACGATGCCGCCCAGCAGGATGGCGGCCAGGGCGGGGGCGATGAGCCGCCGCCAGGCGTTCTCGCCGCGCGGGTCGCGGGCGAAGAACGCGACGATGGCCACGGCGGTCACCGCGAGCAAGACCAGGATTCCGTAGCCGCCCGTAGTGCCCAGCCAGAAAAAGAGCCTTTCCATAGGGTTTTGGCCGGTCAGCGCGTACCCGGCGATGACGGCCAGGCCGGTGACGCTCTGCGCCAGGGAGGCGGCTTTGGGGATGTTGTTGCCGCCGG
>JAWWPY010000176.1:0-5864 GCA_033854735.1 Streptosporangiaceae bacterium
CCGGCCGCCAGCCTCCCCTGGCTCACCGCGGCCCGCCCTTCCGCGACCACCCGCTCGAAGACGGTCACGTCGAACTCATCCTCCCCGACTTCGATCAGATAGCCAGGAGAGCGGTTGCGCAGAGCCCCAGTGGGAAGCATCCGCCGCAGCCGGAAGATGCATCCATGCACCTGGCTGCGGGCCGAGCGGGGCAGTCCCTCTCCCCAGGTGGCGTCGATCAGGTCCTCGACGGTCACGGCGCGGCCCGCATTCAGCAGCAGCACGCTCAATACCGTCCGGTCGCGTGCCGCCGCCACGGCCACCTGAAGGCCATTAACGCGGAGTGTCACTGCTCCCAAGGCCAGGTAACGCGATGTCATCTCACTCCATGCTTTCTTCCGCCTCTTCGAAGCGGGCTCTTCCTGTGGAACGGTGCCTCCCGACTATCGGTTCGGGTGCAGCGTGAGCAGCATCCAGCCGTCTGGATCCATCAAGAACGTAACTGGGAGAAGGGCTGTGAAAGGCGCGCGGAATGTGAGCGATAGGCGCACTTGCCACGCTTGGGACAGCTGCTAGGAAGGGACGTGCCGATGTTCTCTCGGGTAGGTGACCGCCGGGCGGGGCGGGGGCGCCGTCTGTCGGCGGCGCTGGTCGTCACGGCGGGTGTACTGCTGCTCCCAGCCGGCCTGGCCGGTACCGCTGCGGCACCGGCCCAGGCGCTGGTCGCACCACCGCCGCCACCGCCACCGCCGCCGGATCCGTACGCGCCGTGCCTTTCCACCGGGAGCCAGGACGCCTACGGCTCGTACTTCGAGAACTTCTACTCGAACGTGGTCGCGAACGATCCGTTCTCGCGGGATGATCAGCTACTCCCGTTCTGCGCACCGGACGATCCGCCCCCGCCGGATCCACTGCCAGGGGCCGTGGATGTGGCCTTCGGTGACTCGTACATCTCAGGAGAAGGAGCCAGAAACGGGTTTGACGCCAATGCGCCGGGCGGGTCCGGGTGCGACGTGTCCACTACGGCGTGGCCGTCCCTGCTGCATCCGTCAGACCTGAATCTCCCCGGCTTCGGCTTTGAGAACTGGGCCTGTACGGGCGGTAGCATCGCGCAGGCCACGACGCAGGTCGACCAGGCCGCCGCCGCCAGCCAAGACCCCAGCAACCCCTTCTGGGGCGTCGGCGCGGGGACGAATCTGGTCCAGATCAGTATCGGCGGCAACGACCTCGGATTCTCCGGCATCCTGACCTGCGCCTTTCTTCATGATCTGAGCCGAGGTCTGCTGCGGTCCAACAGTTACCGCAGCCGCGGTAGTGACGGAAAACTGTGCATCCCGGACGACGCCACGCTGGGCAGCAGGTTCGTCGACGTGACCCCCAAACTGATCGACTTCTACCGGCTGGTCGCCAAGGAGGCACCCAACGCCACGATCGAGGTGGCCGGCTATCCGATGATCTTCCCGCAGGACGGCAGCCACTGCCGCGAGGGGCTAACCCAGGCCGACGAGCAAGCCGGCAACCACCTCACGGTCACCGTGGACGACTACATCCACGACGCTGTGCAGCTGGCCGGCCTGGCCGGCAGAATCCGCTATCTGGACTTCAGCACCGCCCTGGCCCACGCCAACGTCTGCGGTCAGCACGGCGTCAACACCGCGCTGCACAGCAACTTCACCATCAAGGGTCTCTATCACCCCAACGAGATCGGCCATCGCGCATTGGCCGATGCCTACAGCCGGCTGGCCGTGGCCGGATTCCCCTCCCCAATCCGCGCCAACCCAATCCAACCATCTGACGGCAGCGTCATCGGCGATGTCGGCTCCGATACCGTCTGGGCGATGGCCGGCGGCGCCAAGATCAACATCGGCAGCCAGAGCGACCTGGCCGCCGCCGGCTACGCCAATGCCACCGTCAGCCTCGTCCCCACCGACCTGCTCAATTCCCTGCCCACCATCCCCACGGACGGCACCCTGCTGCGCGATGCGAGCACGGGCGCTGTGTACCAGATCACCGGGGGCAGCAAAACCCCGTCCGGCGCGACCGCCGGGGCGGTCACCGTGCCCGCCGGCTACCTCGCGGATATACCTGACGCGGCTTCTGCTTCCGCGCCGGCGGTGCTCGGCGATCCGACCGGTGTCCGGCAGGTGTTCCTCGACTCCGGCGGCCAGCTCGTCACGATGTCGACCGACGCCGCCGGCACCTGGGGCGGGCCAGTCACCCTGGCCGCAAACATCACCGGGTCCCCCGCCGCCACCGGCGACCCGGGCGGTGTCATGGAGGTCTTCTTCAACAGCGACGGCCAGCTCCAGCACATGCGGTACGAGAACGGCGCCTGGGGCGCACCGGAGGCCATCGGCGGGCCGATCACCGGGAACCCGGTCGTGGCCCGCAACGCCGCCGCCGGGCTGTTCGAGGTCTACTTCAACTCCGGTGGCCAGCTCAACGTGGTCTGGTGGGAGAACAGTCAGTGGAACGGGCCGACCGTCCTGGGCGGCCCCATGACCGGATCCCCGGCCGCCATCGCCAGCACCACCACCAGCGCCCGGGAGGTCTACTTCAACGCCGGCGGCCAGCTCGACGCGATGTGGGTCGACGCCGGCAACTCCGGGTGGAACGGGCCGGGCCCGCTCGGCGCGGCCATCACCGGATCCCCCATGGCCATGGGCAACCCCAGCGGCGCCCGGCAGGTCTTCATCAACTCCGGAGGCCAGCTCAACGAAATGTGGGTCGACACCACCGTCGCCCAGTGGAACGGGCCGCTGAACTTCGGCGTGCCCATCACCGGGACCCCGGCGGGCCTGGGCACCCCCTTCGGGCCCTGGGAGGTCTACTTCAACTCCGGCGGCCAGCTCAACGTGCTGTGGCAAGCCGGCCACAAATGGAACGGACCCGGGGTGATCGCCGGATCCATCACCGGATCGCCCGCCGCGATCGCGAAATACACCGACGCCTCCCGGGAAATCCTCTACCCATCCGGTTCTATCCTCGCCACGATGTGGATCACCACCGGCAACTGGACCGGACCCGCCGCCGTCTACGCTCCCTGACCAACAGGCGCCAGCCGGGCAAGCTTCTTTACATACAGTGGCAGGACTTCTCCTGCACCCGATCGAAGGGATGTGCGCGCTCGTGGGTCACACGGCCACGCAGCAGGCCGGTCCCGGCGGCCTGACAGCGACCGAGCACCGTCTGGACAACGGCCTGCGCCTCGTACTCTCCGAGGACCACCTGAATCCGGTCGCGGCGGTCTGCCTGTGGTATGGCGTCGGCTCGCGGCAGGAGGTCAAGGGCCGCACGGGCCTGGCTCACCTCTTCGAGCACCTCATGTTTCAGGGTTCGGCGCAGGTCAAAGGCAACGGCCACTTCGAGCTGGTCCAGGGCGCTGGCGGCTCGCTCAACGGGACGACGAGCTTCGAGCGCACCAACTACTTCGAGACCATGCCCGCGCACCAGCTGGAGCTGGCGCTCTGGCTGGAGGCGGACCGCATGGGCTCGCTGCTGGCCGTGCTCGATGAGGAGTCTCTGCAGAATCAGCGGGACGTGGTCAAGAACGAGCGCCGTCAGCGCTACGACAACGTGCCCTACGGCACCGCGTTCGAGCGGATGACCGCGCTGGCCTACCCTGAGGGCCACCCGTACCACCACCTTCCCATCGGCTCCATGGCCGATCTGGACGCGGTGACGCTGGATGACGCGCGCGCGTTCTTCCGTGCGAACTACGCGCCGGACAACGCGGTCCTGGCGGTCGTCGGCGACATCGACCCGGAGCAGGCGCGCCGATGGGCCGAGAAGTACTTCGGCTCGATCCCGTCCTACGACAGCCAGGTGCCGCCCCGCGACGCTGCGCTGCCCGACATCATCGGCGCGGATCTCCGGGTGGAGATCCGGGAGAAGGTCCCGGCGCGTGCGCTGATGGCCGCCTACCGGATGCCGCGCGACGGCACGCGTGAGTGTGACGCGGCCGAGCTGGCGCTCACCGTCCTCGGCGACGGCATGTCATCCCGGCTCTACAACCGGCTGGTGCGCCGCGACCGCACCGCCGTCACGGCCAGCGTCGGGCTGATGCGGCTCGCTGGTGCCCCCTCGCTGGGCTGGCTGGACGTGAAAGCCTCCGGGGGCGCCGAGATCCCGCAGATCGGGGCCGCCATCGACGAGGAACTGGCGCGGCTCCGCGCGGAGGCACCGGGCGCCGGGGAGATGGAGCGGGCGCAGGCCCTGGTGGAACGCGAATGGCTGGACCGGCTCGGTACCGTGGCCGGCCGGGCCGACGAGCTGTGCCGGTATGCGGTGCTGTTCGGTGACCCGCAGCTCGCGTTCACCGCCGTCAGCCGGATCCTCGACGTCACCGCCGAAGAGGTCCGGGCGGTGGCCGCGGCGCGGCTGCGCCCCGACAACCGCGCGGTACTGGTATACGAGCCGGTGACGTCCCAGGACACGGCCGGCCCGGCCGGCGGCCAGGCCAGCGCAGCCGATGAGAACGACAAGCGGGACGGAGCCGGGCGGTGACCGACGCAGCCGTGACCATGGACTTCCACCCCCAGCCGGCGCCCGGACAGGCGAAGCCCTGGACGTTCCCCGTGCCCGAGCGCGGTGCCCTCGCCAACGGGCTGACCGTGCTGCGCTGCCACCGGCCCGGGCAGCAGGTGGTGGCCGTGCAAATCTGCCTGGACCTGCCGCTCGACGCGGAGCCCGACGGGCTCGACGGTGTCGCCGCGATCATGATGAGCGCGCTGTCTGAGGGCACCAGCCAGCACACCGCCGAGGAGTTCGCCGCCGAGATGGAGCGCTGCGGCGCGACCCTCGACGCAAACGCCGACTACCCGGGCGCGCGAGTCTCGCTGGAGGTTCCCGTCTCCCGCTTGCCCAGGGCGCTTGGGCTGCTCGCTGAGGCGCTGCACACGGCCACGTTCCCCAGCAGCGAGATCGAGCGACTGGTGCGCAACCGTCTCGACGAGATTCCGCTGGAGATGGCCAACCCTGGCCGGCGTGCGGCCAAGCAGCTGGCGCAGGAGCTGTTCCCGGCGTCCGCGCGGCTGTCCCGGCCGCGCGGGGGCACCGAGGACACCGTCGCCCCGATCGACGCGGCGGGCGTGCGCGCGTTCTACCAGGCTCATGTGCGGCCTGCCACGGCGACCGCGGTCGTCGCGGGCGACCTGACGGGTGTCGACCTGGACGCGGTGCTGGCCGGCACGCTCGGCGGATGGACCGGCGATGCCGCCGAGCCGGCGCCCATGCCGGCGGTCACCGCCGACGACACCGGCCGTGTGGTCATCGTGGACCGGCCTGACGCCGTCCAGACGCAGCTACTCATCGGGCGGACCGGCCCGGACCGGCACGACCGGGTATGGCCGGCCCTGGTGCTCGGCACGTACTGCCTGGGCGGCACGCTCACATCCCGGCTGGACCGGGTTCTGCGCGAGGAGAAGGGCTACACCTACGGGGTACGGGCCTTCCAGCGGGTCCTCAAGTCGCCGGCACCCCGCGCCGCAGGCCGTGCTACGGGGGTGTCGGTACTCGCCATCAGCGGCTCGGTGGACACGGCGTCCACGGGTCCCGCGCTGGAAGACGTGTGGACGGTGCTGCGCACCCTGGCCGCGGAAGGGCTGACCGAGAGGGAGCGCGACACGGCGGTGCAGAACCTGGTGGGTATCGCGCCGCTTCAGTACGAGAGGGCAGCGTCGGTCGCGGGCACGCTGGCAGATCAGGTCGAACAGCACCTGCCAGACGACTACCGGGCTCAGCTGTACGCGCAGCTGGCCGAGACGAGTACCGCCGAGGCAACAACCGCGGTGACCGCGGCGTTCCCGGAGAACCGCTTGGTCACGATCCTGGTCGGCGACGCATCTCAGATCAAGGCCCCAGTGAAGGCCCTGGGAATCGGCGAC
>JAWWPY010000177.1:0-3893 GCA_033854735.1 Streptosporangiaceae bacterium
ATCCTTGCCGGCCAGGCTGATGACATGGTCACCGCCTGGCGCGCCCGGCTCGGTGACCTGCCGTTCATGCGGCCCTACTCCGGTCACCCCAACGGCACGCCCAACCCCGGGTATGGCGCCGCCACCAAGCCGCGCTTCGACCGGTTCATCATCGACGCCTGCACCCGTCCGCTGGACCAGGACTGGCTGAACTACCAGCACGAGATCGGGCTCCGCCACACCCGCGCCAAGAAAAACCTCACCGACCACGCCGACTCGCTCGACCACATCCCGCTGCGTTATCTCCTCGCCTTCACCGCCGTCGTCATCGCCACCTCACGCGACTACCTGGCCGCCGAAGGCGCCTCACCCCAGCAGGTCGACCGCATGCACGCGGCCTTCACCAAGTCCGTGATGCTGCACGTCACCGCCTGGACCCGGCCCTACGTCGGCGCCGCCGACTGGTGACCCGCCGCGGCCGGCCGCCCCTCAGCACAGCCAGCCCCACCGCAACCGGACGTTCTCAGCCTGGCGGCCAGCTCATCCGGCGCCGGCGGTCCTGATCGGAGTGCAGCGATGAAAAAACAGATCATCCGAGTCGAACCCTTGTCGACCTACCTTGAACGATGGAAGGCGCCGACGTCGGCCGTCACCCGCAGCGGCGACACCCTGTATGTCTCCGGCTTCCCGCCCTTTGACCCCGACACCGGAGACGTCGTCCAGGGCGCCTCGATCGAACGGCAGACCGAGCTGGTACTGGAGCAGATGAAACTCTGCCTGCAGGCGGCCGGATCATCCCTGAACAACGTGCTCAAGTGCACCGTGTACTGCACCTCGGTCGGCAAGTTCGCCGCAGTCAACACCATCTACGCACGCTACTTCCCGGCCGAGCCGCCCGCGCGGGTCTTCGTGTGCGTCCCGGCCTGGCCGGGGACCTTCGACATCGAGGTCGACTGCGTCGCCACCGTGTGACTCCCCGCTCAGCATCCCCAGGGCCCACCCCATGACCTCCAGCCAGATCTCCGGCCGATCCAGCCGCAGGCGGAAAATCTGCCCGGAAGGAGATATCCGTCATGTTTCACAAGGCATCTCTGCAGGCTATTGCGTCCGAGCACCTGCCTGCCGCGCACGCATTGCATGACCCGCTGCCAGGGATCGAACGCAGCCTGCGGCTGGACGACGCCGGCGACGCCAAGCCCGCGTGGATCACCCTGCTCACCACCGAGCACTACAACCTGCAGATGCAGCGCGTCGCGACGATCAGCGAGTCAAACGGGCGCGCCAGCATCTTCCTCGGCGCGGTCTCCGCCGGGCTCATCGCCCTCGGGTTCGAGAGCACGGGCGGCGCGTCGCCTGCCGGGCGCATGATCTTCCAGGTCCTGGTCCTCACGCCGCTGGTCTTCCTCGGCCTGGTCGCGTTCGCGCGGTGCCTGGAGATCGCCATCGACGACTGGGAGTTCGTCACCCGCATCACCTGCCTGCGGCGCACCTATGACCAGCTCGTCCCCGAACTCGCCCCGCTGATGTCACAAGCGGTGGCGGGCGAGGGCGTTGTCGTGATGCTCAGCCCCCGGTGGCAGCCGTTCCAGAAGATGCTCAGCGTCGCGGGCAGCGTCGCGGTGATCACCAGCGTTGTCCTCGGCGGAGACGCCGGAGTGATCGTCTACGGGGCCAGCCGCCTGCTGTACCTGGCCATCGCCGTCGGCGCCGCAGCCGGAGCGCTCGCCCTCGGATGGGCGACGTGGTACCAGTGGCGCCATTGGTGCCACGCGTCCCCGCCGCCATCCAAAGACGCCGGCCCCGGCCGAGCCGCTCGCACCAACGAATGGCCGCTGCGACGAGCCGGGGGCCAAGAACGAGCTCGCCGGGATGCTGCAGTCTAAGGGCCTCGCGCCGGTCGACCTGGGCAGCCTGGCAGCCGGCAGCCGGATCCAGCAGGGCAGTGGGCCGCTGGGCGGCTCCCGACCTGCGTCTCGCCAACTAAACCGCTGCCTTGGCACCGTAGGGTCGGCACGATGACCCCCGCCTACCGCGATCTCGCCCGGCGGGAATCGGTGTTCGCCCGGCTGATCACCGGGTACGGCCGCCCGGACCCGTTCGAATGGCACGACGGGGGGCGCACCGGGTCCAGCCAGTTCGCGGCCATGCTGCTGCACATCGTGGGACAGCAGATATCAGCCGTCGCAGCGTTCGCGATCTACGACCGGATTAGCGCCGCCACCGGCGGCATCCCCGCGCCAGCCGGCGTTCTCGGCCTCGGCCAGGGCCGCCTGCGGGCCTGCGGGCTGTCTGCGGCCAGGGCAGGCTATGCACTGGCTCTCGCCGAAGCTCAAACGACGGGGGCGATCGACATCGAGCACCTCGACACCCTCGGCGACTCTGACGCCATCGCCGCGCTGACTGCGGTGCGCGGCATCGGGACGTGGTCGGCCGAGACCTTCCTGATCCACAACCTGCACCGGCCGGATGTGCTGCCGGCCGGGGATCTCGGCATCCGCCGGGCGGTCCAGGCGCAGTGGCACCTAGACAAGCTCCCCTCGCCGCGCGAGGTCAGATCCCGCGCATCGGCCTGGGCACCCTGGCGGTCCTACGCCGCCGCGATGCTCTGGCGCTCACTACGGCCGCCCGGCGAAGCCTCAGACCCCAAGCAGCGTGCCCTGATCACACTAGGCGAGGCAACCTATCCCGGATGAACCCGCGGCAGGCCCTCGTCCCGGCCTGGCCCGAGAAGTTCGACATCGAAGTCGATTGCATCGCCGCCGCGTGACGCACGGCGGGCCAATTTCGTCTGCGCCACGAGCCCGAGAGGCGCCGAGCGCGCCGCCCCGCGCCCCTGATTCGCGTGCCCGAGCCAGGCCGGTGCAGGGAGGGTACGGTCAGTATGTGCTGCCGACCGCGGGAATGAGCTCGGGGCCGCCGGACGGCGCAAGCGGCCGGCGGGACCTGGCGCGGATCGGCGCGCTCGTGTCCGACCAGGCCAGGTGCCGGATGCTGCTCGCCCTGGGTGACGGCCGGGCGTTGTCGGCCAGCGTGCTGGCCGCGGAGGCGGGGGTGACCGCGGCGACTGCCAGCAGCCATCTGCACAAGCTCACCGTCGGTGGCCTGCTGGTGGTTGAGGCCGCGGGCCGACGCCGGAACTACCGGCTGGCCGGTCCTGAGGTCGGCGCCCTCGTCGAGGCGCTGGAACGGCTAGCGCCTGCGCTGCCGGTCTGGTCGCTTGAGCAGAGCCAGCGAGCCCGGGCCCATCAGGAGGCTCGTGTCTGCTACGACCATGTCGCCGGCAGGCTCGGCGTAGAGGTGATGCGTGTCATGGTCGAGCGGGGCCACCTCGAGCCGGTCGACGAGGCTGCTGAGTTTGACGCTGGCGAGGTCCGGTACGCGATAACTGTCGAGGGCGGGGCGTTCCTGGAGGCGCTCGGGGTGACCGTCCCGCCCAGCCGGCGACCGGTGCGGCACCACGCGGACTCCACGGAGGGAGGCCTGCACCTTTCGGGCGCCCTGGGCCGTGCCCTGCTCGCGCGGTTCGTTGATCTGGGCTGGCTGCTGCGCCAGAAGAAGCAGCGCTTGCAGATTACGCCGGATGGCCTGACCGGGTTCGATCAGCAGTTCGGGCTTGACCTGAATCAGTAACCCGGGCCTGCGGCAGGCGCGCCTGGCGCAACTCCCGGTCATAGCGGTGGATCCTTTGCCTCCGCATGTGTGAGGTCAGCCGGTGAGGCCGGGGTTGCGCGGGTAGGGGCTGTGGGCGGTCTGTCGTGCGGCCAGCAGGTGGCCGGCGACGAGTCGCTGGAGCGTGAAGCGGACGCGCCGGCCGGTGTGCCCATCGTCGCCGGGCCCGCCGGGTTCGCCCCACTCGATCTCGGCGCCCCCGGTGAGCTGGAGGGTGCGGCCGCTGGTGAAGTCGAGGAACAGGA
>JAWWPY010000178.1:0-42795 GCA_033854735.1 Streptosporangiaceae bacterium
GCGCAGCGACGCAGATCCAGGGGCGCCGCGAGCGGTCCTCAGCTCGTAGCTGGCGGCCGCGGCGGGGCGCCACCCGACGCCCAGGGGTCGTAGTCGACTTCCAGTGCCTCCTGCCGTGGCCGGTCGGCCTCGGGGACGTTGCGCAGGTTCAGCCGGATCCGGGTCCATGTTGAGCTGCGTCCCCGCATGGAGTCGACCAGCACGTCGGACGCCCCCAGCAGAGGCCAGACATCCGGGTGCCGCTCCTTCCACCGGTCAAGCCCGGCCATGGCCTCGGCCTGACCGGCGGCCCGGGCCACCTCGATGAGCGGCATGCTGCTCTTACGGCGCCCGGCCGGGCCGCGCGCCTGGCCGGGCGCGGGCTCCGTCCCCGCCGGGCTGGCGGCCCGCTGTTTTGAGGGCTGGACACGGGGAGCCTCGCCATCCTGCTTGGCGAAATGCGGCGGCCACGGCGCGTCGGGCGCACCCGCCGCCTCCTGCTCACCAGCCAGCCGGAGCAGGGCCTCTAGCGAGCCCGCGGCCTCATCGATCCCCCGCCACAGGTCACCCACGTCGGCGAACCGGGCCGGGACCGTGTCGATGGTGAACGCCCCTGGCTGGCAGTCAGGCACTTCCTGCCAGGTCAGAGGGGTTGAGACGCGGGCGTCGGGGGTGGGGCGGACGGAGTAGGCGGAGGCTACCGTGCGGTCCTTCGCGTTCTGGTTGTAGTCGACGAAGACCCCGTGCCGTTCCTCCTTCCACCAGCGGGCGGTCGCCACATCCGGGGCCCGGCGCTCGACCTCACGGGCCAGCGCGACCGCCGCGCGGCGGACGTCGGTGAAGCTCCAGCGCGGCTCGATCCGGGCGTAGATGTGAAACCCGCGGGAACCGGAGGTTTTCGGCCAGGCAGTGAGGCCGAAGTCGTTGAGGACATCCTTCGCCACCAGTGCCACCTGCAGGATCTGCGGCCATCCGACACCGGGAACCGGGTCGAGGTCCACGCGGAGCTCGTCAGGATGATCGATATCTTCCGTGCGCACGGGATGGGGGTTGAGGTCCACGCAGCCGAGATTCACCACCCAGGTCAGCTGGGCCGCGTCGCAGACCACGACCTCCTCGGCGGTGCGCCCCGACGGGAAGCTCAGCTCGACCGTCTCGATCCAGTCCGGGCGGCGGTCGGGCGCCCGTTTCTGGAAGAAGGCCTCGCCGTCCGCGCCGTGCACGAACCGCTTCAGGATCATCGGCCGCCCGGCGACGCCGCGCAGCGCACCATCGGCCACGCTCAGGTAGTACCGGACGAGGTCCAGCTTCGTGTGCCCGGTACGTGGGAAGAAGACCTTGTCCGGGTTCGAGACCGCGACCGTCACCCCCGCGACCTCCAGGATCTCCTTACGATCCGGCATGCAGCCACGATAGCCCGGCCGCTGGTGACGCTCGCTAACCCGGGCCGCGTGGGCGCACGGAGGCTCAGCGGATAACTCCGTATGGTAGTTAATCGAATACGGAACGTAGTATTATCGCTGCTTGATCGCTGGTGCGCAGCCATCCGAGGCTGCCGTACCAGTTCCTGGGCCGCTCCGCCGGGCGGGCAATCGCCGCGGCGGTAATGCGGAGCACGGAACGCCGTGCTTCGTCCTGAGAAGGGGAGGGCAGGATGAAGGCCAAGTCCATTTCCGTGCTGGTAGGGCTCGGGGCAGCGGCAACGTTCGCGGCTCCTGGAGTGGCGTCGGCATCAACGGCCGCTCACGCGACGCCAGCGACGCATTCCGACTGGTGCACGTCGAGGTACATTCCGCCGTGGGAACGGGGCAGGGAGATCTGGGTCCTGGTCGGCCACGGCATGCACCTTAAGTGCGTGCTGGTGCCGATCCACGGCGGCGGCCATGGCGGTGGCTTCGGCGGCCATGGCGGCGACCATGGCGGCTTCGGCGGCGGCCACGGCGGCTTCGGCGGTGGCCACGGCGGTCAGGGTGGCGACCACGGCGGTCAGGGTGGCCACCAAGGCGGTCAGGGTGGCCACCAAGGCGGTCCCGGCGGCATGTAAACGCAGCCGTCCGACCGCTGGCTGACCAGGCCAGGCCGTTACCGGCCACGCAGTTTCAGGCCAGGCAGTTACCGGCCACGCAGTTTCAGGCCAGGCGGTTAACGGCCAGCGGAACGTGCTCCCTGGGCCGGTACGAGGCTCCATATCGGCCGGCTCAGGGAGCACCCGGCGCGTGGGACAGGCCGGCGCGGTGACTCACCAGGTCACCTCGCGGCGCTGGTCAGCTGCGGATGTCCCGGATGATGGAGATGACCTCGCGGATGGTGGCCCGCAGGAGGGGGACCCGGGACAGCGCGACCAGCCGGTCGGCCAGCGGCACCGTACGGTCGATGAGCTGATAGGTCTTCGCGCAGCCGGGCGAGGTGTCATGGACCCAGAACAAGACGATGCCCATCGAGTACAGCCAGAGCAGTTCCGGGAGCTCGCCGCGCAGCTCACGATCGATCCGCGTGGCTGAGCCGTCCACTACTTCCTGGTAGATGGCGAGGGCAGCCGCACGCACCGGGCTCGATTCCTTGCTGAACGGGCTCAGCGGGCTGCTGGGTTCGGCTGCGTACTTGAAGAACCGGGCCGCGAACGCGTGGTAGGGCCCGTTCACGTCGACCAGCGCGCGCAGGGTTCCCCGCAGCCGGGGCGCGAACTCGGTCTCGCTATCCAGGATGGTGCGGCAGGCCGCCAGGTGCTCGGCGTGGGTGTGCGCGTAGAACTGCTGGACCAGTGCTTCCTTGGAGCCGAAGTAGTAGTAGGCGTTCCCGGTCGAGACCCCGGCCTCCTGGGCGATCGCCCGCATGGTGGTCGCCTCGTAGCCGTTCTCCCGGAACAGCCGCAGCGCCGCCTCGGTGATGGCGGTCCTGGTCTGCTCGGCGCGAGGGGTGAGGTCGGGTTCGGCCACACAGGTCAATGTATGGCCTGCCGCGGACGCGGCCGCCATAGCCCCTGGTCCGGAGACCTGGCTCGGCGGGTCTGGCCGGCCTGGGCGGCCAGACCGGTCTCAGCCGCCCGGGGCTCCGGCTCAGTGTTGGCCTCAGGCGCATTGGTGGCCTCCGGCCCGCGCGGCCGCGGCGATGGAGGCTCAGGCCAGCCCCCTTCGGGGGAGACCTGCTGATACGCCTGAGCCCGGCGCCGGAGCCGGGTGAGGAAACCGATGTTGGCCACGTACAGGCCGCCGAGCACCAGGAGCACCTCGCCGATCTTGACCGAGAGCACCTGGATGACCTGGCGGGCGCCGCCTATTTCGCCGGACATGCGCATCGTGAGGGTGACGAAACCCAGGTTGAGCAGGTAGAACCCGACCACGACCAGGCGGCTGGCCGCTTGCGCGGGCGCTACCTGACCGCCGAACACGTCCAGCAGGAAGATCCGGCCGCTGCGCGACAGGGCCGAGCCCACGAACACCGTGAGGGCGACGCTGATGAGCAGGTACACGACGTAGGTGACGACAATTCCCATAGCGGTTCCTCCCGGCTTGCGGCCGTTCTTGAACATGTTCAAGTCTCGTCCCGGCTGACGGATATGTCTATGTGACGTTGAACACGTTCAACTAGAAATACCTCCATAGGTGTGGCCCGGGGGCCCCGGCCACAGGTACCGCGATCATGGAAGTGCGGGCAGGATGGGGCGGTGAGGATAGCGGTGCTGGCCGACACGCATGCGCCCCGGCGCTGGCGCTCCTGCCCGGCACCGGTGGCCGAGCAGTTGCGCGGCGTGGACCTGATCCTGCACGCGGGCGACGTGTGCATCCCTGCTGTCCTCGATGAACTGGCCGGTTTCGCCCCGGTCCGGGCAGTTCAGGGCAACAACGACGGCCCGGATGTGGCTGCCTGGGGCGCGCCGGACACGCTGGAACTGGACGCCGGCGGGCTCCGTCTGGCGATGGTGCACGACGCAGGCCCGGCCGTGGGGCGGGCACACCGGCTGCGCCGCCGGTTCCCGGCCGCGGACCTGGTGGTGTTCGGCCACTCGCACATCCCGCTGAATGACTCCGCGGGCGGATTGCGGATCTTCAACCCGGGCTCGCCAACCGACCGTCGGCGCCAGCCCCAGGGAACTGTCGGCCTCCTGAACATCAGCGGCGGGCGCCTGCTCAGCGCCGAGATCATCCCGGTCACCTGACACCAGCGCCACTCTGGCCACCCGGACCGCATCACGAACCGGGAGTGCCTCGACCAGGCCGGCGGCCGGCGGCCGGCTGGGTGGTATCACCCCAGATCGGCGTTTACGCGGCTTGATGCCGGTTTCAAGCTGTGCTGTTATGTGTACGGCAAGCCATCACGGTTGACCGGGGATTCAAGACGGGGATTTCATGACGGGGGTTTCATGACGGAGGTGCGACCGGCATGGCTGGGCGAGCTCATCGAGGTCGCCCGCCAGCTGTACGAGGCCAGCGGCGGCGACGATGAGGATCACCCGGCCGAGCGCCCGGAGCGGATCGGGAAGGCGAGCCCTGACGCCGACGCGGGCCCCGGCTGGTTCTGGCTGGATCTCGGCGGCCAGGCGGTGGAGTCCGATCAGCTGGAGACCGCGGTGCTCGGGCCGGCTGAAGGACCGCAGAAAAGCCGGTTCCAGGTCCTGGAATCGGCGCAGGATGGCGGCGTACTGAAGATCAAGGTAGCGTCGTTCGCTCCCTCGGACGGGCTGTTCCTGTGGGTGTCGCGCCGTGGCCGCGCGAGGCTGGACAAGTCCCTGCTCGCAGGCTTATCGCAGATGAGCCGGTTCCACCTGATCGATCGCTTCGCCCAGGGCCGGGCCGACCCGGTCCCGGCTGCAGCGCCGTCGAGCAGCCTCAATGCCGATCAGGCCCGCGGACTCGCGGCCTGCCTCGCGCCGGGCGTGCAGCTCATCTGGGGTCCGCCCGGAACTGGAAAGACGAGGCTGTTAGCGGCCGCACTGCAGGAGCTGACCGTGCGCGGCCAGAGCGTGCTGCTGGTCTCGGGCAGCAACGTGGCCGTCGACAACGCCCTGGCCCAGGCCGCCACGAACTTCGACCCGGCTCCCGGTGTCATCGTCCGGGTCGGAACCCCTCAGGTAACCGGCGTCGCGACGGATCCGCGCCTCGGCCTGCAGCGCATGGTCCTGGGGCGTCTGCAGCAGCTCGACAGCGCCCGGGCCCACGTCGAGGAATTGATCGCCGACCTGCGCGGCCATCCGGATGTTGTCCGCCTCGGTAGCGCGAAACGTGAACTGGCCGGCTTCGGCACCGCCGCCTATCGCGAGGCCCGGCAGCACATCGACGATCGCGACTGGCTCGCCGAGCAGCGCACGATGATGCGGCAGGTCCAGGAGCGGGCTGCGGCATCAGCGGCGGCGCTGAGCGCGGGCCGGGCCCGGTATGACCGGGCCAAGCGCTCCTGGGAGGAATGCGCCGTCGCGCGGCACCACCTCGACGCAGCCACCGCGCTGGAGATGAAACTCGGCAACGTCGCCCTGGAACGTGACCAGGCGATCGCCGATGCGGCCCGGCTACAGGCCGACCGCGGGCGCCTGGACGCTGAATCGGGCACCCGGGCGGGAGGGATCACCGGGCTGGGCCACCGCCGCGAGCGCAAGCAACTGGCCGACCTCCGGGCGGACGTGGACTACCAGCTCGGTGCGGCCGAGGCCAGGAGGCGGGAGGCCGAACGGATCCTGGCCACGTTCTCCGGCCAGCTGACTGCGCAGATCGAGGATCATATCCACGCCGCCTACCCCATCACCGACGACGAGGTGGCTCAGCGCCGGATCGCCCTCGTCTCGGCCGAAAAGCAGGTCAGGCACGCCTGGGATGTCCAGCAAGAGTGCGAGCGGCAGACCCAGGAACTCGACGCGCAGATCGCGCTCGGCGAGCGCCAGCAGCAGCCGACGGCGGCCGATCTCGACCTGGTGGCGCGGGCGGACGAGCAGGACCTCCCCCGGAAGCTGTTCGGGTTCCCGGAGCTGGAACGGCAGGCGAGCCAGGTACTGGAGGAGATCGAGCGGCTGGAGAAGCGACACGAGGAACTCGTGAGCCAGCTGGCCGAGGAGGGCCGCGCTGTCCGGCGCGAGATAATCCAGCAGGCCACGGTCGTGGCTACGACCCTCACCATGCTGCCCGTCACGCCCGAGGTGAACGAGCGCGACTACGACTACGTCCTGGTCGATGAGGCTGCCTCCGCCCGCCTGCCCGAGGTCGTGTACGCGGTCAGCCGGGCCACCGAGGGGGCGACGCTGCTCGGCGATTTCCTGCAAAACGGCCCCCGCGTCCCCGCTGGCCTCGATGACTCACGTGACCCGGCGATACAGCGCTGGCTTCATCAGGACTGCTTCGCCCTTTTCGGCATCCACGACCGGGCGTCCGCTCAGGCCAGCCCGGGCTGTGTGTCCCTCGCCGAGCAGTACCGGTTCGGGGCCGCCATCAACGACCTCGCCAACACCGTCGCCTACGAAGGCCTGCTACAGGTGGCCGAGGGGACCGCTGGCGCCGGGGCCAGCCAGGAGATTGTCCTCGTTGACGCCGGCGGCCTCGGTGACGAGCTAGCGGCGCCCGGGCCCAGCGCCGGCGGCTCCGCCACCGGGTGGCCCGTCGGCGCCCTTGTCTCGGCGGCCCTGGCCGGCGAACACTCTCAGTCCTCGGCGACGAAGGTCGGCGTGGTCACGCCCTACAGGTGCCAGGCCGAACTTATCCGCAGCCAGCTGGGTCATTCGGCCGCGCCGCCGAAGATCGAGGTCGGCACCACGCGGGCGCTCCAGGGCCGTGACTTCGATACCGTGATCTTCGATCTCGCCGAGAACGGTGCGGGCCGGGTGGCGCAGGGCCGTCCCGGCACCGACCGGCACCGTCTCAATGGTCTCCGCATGTTCAATGCCGGGGTCACCCTCACTCAGCGGCGCCTGTACCTGATCGCCAGTGAGGAGGTCGTGCGCAGCAGCGACGGCGGCCCGCTGCACGCCCTGCGCGGGATGGCGGACGAGGGGCGGATCCGCGTCGTCCGCGCGGCCGAGGTGCTCGGCCTCGAGGCTGAGCCGGCCGGTGACCCGGTCGGCTCAGACGTCTGGAAGGCGCTACGCGGGCTCGCCACGGCGGCCGATCCGGACGGCCGCTCCCGGACCAGCCCGGCGGCCGGGACTGAGCCCGCCAGCTGATCGCTGGCGGCTAGCTCGCCGCCGGTCCCTCAGACGCCGGCGGGCAGCCCGGCGAGCGCGTCCTGGATGGCCTGGTCGGGCAGATCGAAGTCGGTGACTTCGCCTGCCTGGTAGCTGGCATAGGCAGCCAGGTCGAGCAGGCCGTGGCCGCACAACGCGGTCAGGATGACCTTCTCCTCGCCGGTCTCCTTGCAGCGCAGCGCCTCCTCGATGCACGAGGCCAGGGCGTGTGTGGGCTCAGGTGCGGGCAAGATCCCTTCCGCTCGGGCGAAACGAAGGCCGGCCGCGAAGCACTCCGATTGGGGCTTGGCCACCGCCTCGAACAGGCCGAGCTCGTACATGTGCGACAGCAGCGGTGACATGCCGTGGTAGCGCAGCCCGCCCGCATGGATCGGATCGGGCACGAACTCGTGGCCCAGCGTGTGCATCTTGAGCAGGGGAGTGAACCCCGCGGTGTCGCCGAAGTCGTAGGCGTACACCCCGCGGGTGAACGAGGGGCAGGCGGCCGGCTCGACCGCGCGCAGCACCGGGTTCATCCGGCCGGCCAGTTTCTCCCGTAGGAACGGGAAGACCAGCCCGGAGAAGTTGGACCCGCCCCCGGTGCAGCCGATGATCAGGTCGGGCGTGTCCCCGGCCTCGGCCATCTGCTTGAGCGCCTCCTCGCCGATCACCGTCTGGTGCAGCAGGACATGATTGAGCACGCTGCCGAGCGCATAGCGGGCGGCCGGGTCACCAGCGGCGACCTCGACCGCCTCGCTGATGGCGATGCCCAGGCTGCCGGGGGAGTCCGGGTCGGCGGCGAGCACGCCGCGGCCGGAGGAGGTCACGTCGGACGGGCTCGGATGGACCGTTGCCCCGTACGCCTCCATCAGCAGCTTGCGGTACGGCTTCTGGTCGTAGGACGCGCGGACCTGCCACACCTCGCACTGCAGGCCGAACACGGAACTGGCGAACGCCAGGGCGCTGCCCCACTGGCCGGCTCCGGTCTCGGTGGTCAGCCGGGTCACGCCCTCGGCGGCGTTGTAGTAAGCCTGCGGGACGGCGGTGTTGGGCTTGTGTGAGCCCGCCGGGCTGCCCCCCTCGTACTTGTAGTAGATCCGGGCGGGCGTGCCGAGGTCCTTTTCCAGCCGCCGGGCCCTCAGCAGCGGAGTGGGCCGCCACAGCCGGTATACGTCGAGGACCTCCTCCGGGATGGCGATATGCCGCTCCATGGAGACTTCCTGGCCGATGAGCGCCGCTGGGAACAGGGGCGCGAGATCGTCCGGGCCGACCGGCTGACGGGTGCCCGGGTGCAGCGGGGGCGGGGGCGGGGATGGCAGGTCGGGGATGACGTTGTACCACTCGCGCGGGAGTTCGGACTCTTGGAGCACGTACTTGACCTGACGGCTCATGGGTTCCTCCCGCGGAGCGTGGTGAACAGCGACTAACCAGGAAAAACATATGTACCACGTCGCCGTCGGCTTCTCACTGACCAGGTACGCGAGAACCCTTGACAAACCGGTCAAGATCGCATCAACATCAGTCAACAACGGGCACAGATGCCCATGTCCTGTCCGTAGCGGCCGGAGGCCGGATGTTGCCCACCCAGCGGCGCCAGGCGATTCTCGCCGAGGTCAGCGAGCGGAGCGCGGTCTCCGCCGAGGACCTGGCCCGGGAGTTCGACGTGTCGGTCGAGACCATCCGGCGCGACTTGCGCGGGCTTCAGCGGCAGGGCCTGCTGGACCGGGTCTACGGGGGTGCGACCCGCCCGGCGGGGCGGTCCGACGAAGGCAGCTTCGCGGCCCGGAGCACTCGTCACGTCGAGGCCAAGAGAGCCATCGCCCGGCTGGCCGCATCCCTCGTCGAGCCGGGCGAGACGATTGTCATCGATGTCGGCACGACCGCGCTGGAGGTGGCGCGGGCCCTGCCGGCCTCCTTCGGCGGCCGGGTCCTGACCAACTCCGTGCCGGCCGTGATGGAACTGTCCGCCCGCCGTGACGTGGAGATCCTGCTCTGCGGGGGGCAGATCCGGCACGGCGACGCGGCCTGCTCCGGCGCGCACGCGGAGGCCTTCTTCGCCGAGTTCTACGCCGACCGGGCGTTCCTCGGCTCCGGTGGCGTGCACCCCGACGCGGGCCTCACCGACTACTACCCGGCCGAGGTGGTGGTCCGGCGCACGATCATCGCGCATACCGCCGTCTCCTATGTCCTCGCGGACTCCAGCAAGCTCGGTGCCATCGCGGTGCACCGGGTCTGCCCCCTCGACCGCATCGCCGCGGTTCTCACCGATGACACCCGGCAGGCCGGCGCCGGCCCGACGGCGCACCCCGGCGCCGAAGAGGCGCTCGTCTCCGCTGGCGTTTCGCTGCTCCGGGCTCCGGCCACGGAGCCGTCCCCGTTTTCCGCGGCCGGCTGACGGCCTGACAACCGCCCGCCTCCGGGGCGGGCCGCTGAGGATGTGATGACGGTGACCACAGTCACCCAGCACGATGATGACTCCCAGTTGGACCGGTACGGCTACAAGCAGCAGTTCGTCCGCTCGCTGCGCCATTTCGAGTCATTCGCGGTGGCGTTCTCGTTTATCTCGATCACGACCGGGATCTTCACCACGTTTGGTTTCGCGCTGGCCACCGGCGGCCCGCGGAGCATCTGGACCTGGCTCATCGTCGCCGCGGGCCAGGCGCTGGTCGCCCTGGTCTACGGCGCGCTGGCGGCCCGGGTGCCGCTGTCCGGCTACTCCTACCAGTGGGCGTCACGCCTGGCCAACGTGCACGTGGGCTGGTGGCTCGGCTGGATGTCGTTCGCGTTCCTGTCCATCGTCACGGTCTCCGTCGATTACGGGCTCATCCAGGTCGCGTTCCAGCCACTGATCGGCGAGGCGTACACCCCCACCAGCGCCGCCCTGGAGACGCTGGTCGTCCTGGCCCTGCAGGCCGCGCTCATCATCGCCTCGACCAGGATGACCACCCGGGTGAACAACACCGCCGTCGCCACCGAGGTGGTCGGCATCCTCGGGCTCACCGTCCTGCTGGTGATCGTGGCCGCGCTGCGGTCGAAGGGGCACTGGTCGAACCTCACCTCGACCGGGGTCGTGCCGCACGCGGGCTACTACAGCTGGCTCGGCCCGTTCATGCTGGCGACACTGCTCGGCGCCTACACGATCGTCGGGTTCGAGTCCGCCAGCAACCTCGCGGAGGAGACCTTCGAGCCGCACCGGACCATCCCGAAGGCGATGATCCGCGCGGTCCTGGCGTCCGGCGTGGTGGGCTTCGTGTTCCTCATCGCGCTCACCTACGCGACCAGTTCGGTGAAGGCCGCCTCGGGGAGCGCGGCACCGGTGGCGTTCATCGTCCAGGACGTGCTCGGCGGGGTGGTGCAGAAGCTCTTCCTGATCTTCGTCTGCGTCTCCATCTTCGCCTGCGGCCTGGTCATCATGGTCACCAACAGCAGGCTGATCTGGTCCATGGCCCGCGACCGCCGGCTTCCGGGCTACCAGTTGTGGCGTCAGGTGCCCCGGGCCACCGGCGGCCCGTCCTGGGCCACCATCCTCGCCGCGGTCATCGGGGCGCTCATCACGCTGGTGCTGCGCACCCACACCGCCGCGCTGGTGACCCTGTTCACCGCGTCCACCATCATGCCGGCCCTGCTGTACGCGGCGACGGTGCTCCTGTACCTGCTGGCCGGGCGGCGGCGCCGGGGCGGCGCGGGCGGCTTCTCCCTGGGCCGCTGGGAGATACCCGTCATCGCCGGCGCGCTGATCTGGCTCACCTACGAGCTCATCGTCCTGATCGGCCCCGGCGTGTTTCGCGACGCCCAGTATTACGTGCTCGGCTCGCTCGCCCTCGGCGCACTCTTCTACCTCGGCCAGTGGCTGCTTGAGCCGGCCGCGATGCGGGCCGAGCAAGGCGCGCACGGGGCGGACGCGCTGGTGGACGGTGACCAGGCCGCGGCCAGTGGGTCAGGTGCCAGTGGGTCAGGTGCCAGTGGGTCAAGTGCCAGTGGGTCAGCCGGCGGGGTGTCGGCTGACGGGGCGCCAGCGAGCGGAGCGCCGGCGGGCGGATGAACATCCTCGCCATCGACCAGGGCACGTCGGCCACGAAGGCGCTCGTCGTCGGGCCCGGCGGCGAGGTGCTCGGGTCCGGTGAGGTGCCGGTCCACCCGCGCAGCGTGCCCGGTCACGGCGTTGAGCAGGATCCGGAGGAGCTCTACGCCTCGGTGATCGGCGCCGGGTCGGCGGCCCTCGCTGCCGCCCGGGCCCCGGCGGACGCGATCGCCCTGGCCAACCAGGGCGAAACGGTGCTCGCCTGGGACCGCCGGACCGGCCGGCCCCTCACCCCGGCGATCGTCTGGCAGGACCGCCGCTCGGCGGCGATCTGCACGCGCCTGGCCGGTTCGGCCGGCCGGCTGGCTGAGATCACCGGCCTGCGCCTCGACCCGTATTTCGCCGCGCCGAAGATGACCTGGGTGCGCGAGAACCTGAGCGCCGATGGCGTGGTCACCACGACCGATTCCTGGCTGCTGGCCAGGCTCGGCGCGGGTTACCTGACCGACGCCAGCACGGCGTCCCGGACGCTGCTGCTCGACCTGGACACGGTGGCCTGGTCGGCAGAGGCGTGTGCGGCGTTCGGGCTGGATCCTGACACCCTCCCCGAGGTGGCCGACTGCGCCGGGGTCGTCGGCGAGACCACGGCGTTCGGCCCGCCGCTGCCGGTCGCCGGGATCGCCGTCGACCAGCAGGCGGCGCTGCTGGCCGAGGGGTGCCTGACCGCCGGGGAGGCGAAGTGTACCTACGGGACCGGCGCCTTCCTGCTGGCCACGGCGGGGCCGGAGGCAGTGCGGTCGGCCGGTGGGCTGTCCACCTCCGTGGCGTGGCGGCTGGCCGGCCGGAGCACCTACTGTCTCGACGGGCAGGTCTACACGGCCGGTGCGGCGGTCCGCTGGCTGACCGAGATCGGCCTGCTGGCCCGGCCCGCCGACCTGGACGCGGTGGGCGGCTCGGTACCAGACTCGGGCGGCGTGACCTTCCTGCCCGCGCTGGCCGGGCTCGGCGCACCGCACTGGCGCCCGGCCGCCCGGGGCGCCTTCCATGGGCTGGGCCTCGGCACCACCCGCGCGCACATGGTGCGTGCGGTGGCCGAGGGCATCGCCGCCTCGGTGGCGCTGCTCGCGGGCTGCGTCGCCGCGGACACTGGCGCCCCATTGGCCGCGCTGCGGGTGGACGGCGGGCTGACCCGATCCCGGCTGCTCGTCCAGGCCCAGGCCGACCTGCTGCAGATCCCGGTCCAGGTGTGCCGCTCGCCGGACGCCACGGCGCTGGGCGTCGCGGCGCTGGCCCGGCTGGCCATGGGTGATGCGGCCAGTTTGGCTGAGGCCGTGTGGCCGGTGGAGGTGGAAGCGACCGCCGAGCCCGCGATAACCCACGACCAAGCGACCCAACGGCTCCGGCAATTTGATGCCCTCCTCCGCGCGGCTGCGGCGGCGGCGGGATGACAGACGCCGGCGTCGCCGATGTGGTCATCATCGGAGCAGGGGTGGTCGGCACCGCGATCGCCCGCACCATCGCCGGCTACGAGCTGACCTGCGTCCTGGTGGACGCGGCGGGCGATGTCGGCACCGGGACGACCAAGGCGAACACCGCCATCCTGCACACCGGTTTCGACACGGTCCCGGGCAGCCTGGAGAGCCGGCTGCTGCGCCGGGGCAGCGGCCTGCTGCACGACTATGCCCGCCGGGCGGGCATCCCGGTGGAGCGGACCGGGGCCCTCGTCGTCGCGTGGACCGATGAGCAGGAGGCCGCCCTGCCGGGGATCGTGGCCAAGGCCCACCGCAACGGCGGCCTGGACGTCCGCCTGATGGCCACTGCGGACCTGTACCGGGCCGAGCCTGAGCTGGGACCCGGCGCCAGGGGCGCCGTCCAGGTTCCCGGGGAGAGCATCATCTGCCCGTGGACCACGCCGCTCGCGTACGCGACCGAGGCGCTGCGGGAGGGGGTCCGGCTGCGGCTGGGCACCCGGGTCACCGGGGTGCACAGCGGCGGGGTGCACAGCGGCGGGGTGCACAGCGGCGGGCGCGAGCACCAGGTGGCTACCACCGGCGGGACGCTGCGCTGCCGCTGGCTGATCAACGCGGCCGGCCTGGAGAGCGACCGCATCGACGCGATGCTGGGCGGCGGCGCGTTCACCATCGCACCGCGCCGCGGTGAGCTCATCGTGTTCGACAAGCTGGCCCGGCCGCTGCTGCGGTCCATCCTGCTGCCGGTCCCCACGGCGCGGACCAAGGGTGTGCTCGTCGCGCCGACCGTCTACGGGAACGTGCTGCTCGGGCCGACCGCCGAGGACGTCGCCGACCGCACCGACACGGCCACCACGGCCACCGGGCTCGCGGGCCTCCTCGCGGCCAGCGGCCAGATACTGCCCGGCCTCGCCGCCGAGGAAGTCACCGCCTCCTACGCCGGCCTGCGCGCGGCCACCGAGCACCGCGACTACCAGATCCGGGTGGACGAGCAGCGCCGGTATGCCTGCGTCGCGGGTATCCGGTCCACCGGCCTGTCCGCGTCCCTGGGCATCGCCGAATACGTCGTCGGGCTGCTGGGTGACGCCGGGCTGCCGCTGCGGGAGCGGGAGACCGCGGGGCCGCCCACCATGCCATACATCGGGCAGGCAGGCCCGCGGCCCTACCAGGACACGGCACGGATCGCGGCCGACCCCGACTACGGCACGATCGTCTGCCACTGCGAGCGGGTGACCCGCGGGGAGATCCGCGACGCGCTGGCCAGCCCACTGCCGCCAGGGGATCTCGATGGCCTGCGCCGCAGGACCCGCGTGCTGAACGGCCGGTGCCAGGGCTTCTACTGCGCGGCCACCGTGTCCCGCTTGTTCGCCGCCGGAAAGCCAGCATGAAGGCCAGGCCGGGGGAACCAGCATGAAGGCCGGGCCGGGGACGCCGGCATGAAGGCCGACGTGCTGATCGTCGGCGGCGGGCCCGCGGGGCTGGCCGCTGCGGTCGAGCTGCGCCGGGCCGGGGCCGGGCGCGTCCTGGTGGTCGATCGGGAGGCGGCGGCGGGCGGCATCCCCCGGCATTGCCTGCACACCGGCTATGGCTTGCGCGACCTGCACCGGCTGCTGGACGGCCCGGCCTACGCCCGCCGCTACGCCGACGCGGCGGCCGCCGCCGGCGCCGAGGTGAGGGCAGCCAGCACGGTCACCGGCTGGACCGGGCAGCACGTGGTCACCGTCACCAGCGCCCGGGGAGTCGAGACCGTGGAGGCTACCGCGGTGCTGCTGGCCACGGGCTGCCGGGAACGGCCGCGGACGGCCCGGCTCGTTCCCGGTGACCGCCCGGCGGGCGTGATGACCACCGGTGAGTTGCAGCAGCGGGTTTACTTGGGCGGGCAGCGGCTGCCGGGCCGGGCCGTCGTCGTCGGGGCCGAGCACGTGAGTTTCTCGGCCCTGGTCACCCTGGCGCACGCGGGAGCCGAGGTGGTCGCGCTGGTCACCGAGCACCCGAAGCACCAGAGTTATCCGGCGTTCTCGGCTGCGGCGCGGCTGCGCTGGCATGTCCCGGTCTGGACATCGACCGCCGTCCGCCGGGTGGCCGGCCAGCGCCGGCTGGCCGGCGTCGAGCTGGCTGACACCCGCAGCGGCGCGACCAGGTTCGTCCGGTGCGACACGCTCGTGTTCACCGGTGACTGGATCCCCGATCACGAGCTGGCCCGGCTGGCCGGGCTGGCTATCGATCCGGGTACCCGCGGCCCGGCGGTCGACACCACGCTGGAGACGTCGGCGCCGCTCGTCTTCGCGGCCGGGAATCTGGTGCACGCGGCCGAGACCGCCGACGTGGCCGCCCTGGGCGGGCGGCACGCCGCCCGGCACATTCTCGCCGCCCTGGCCGGGCCGCCGCCGGCCGCTGCGGCGCGGGTGGTGGTGACCGTGGCGCCGCCGCTGTCGTGGATCTCGCCCAACGCCATCCGTGCGACCGCGGCGCTGCCTGCCGGCCGGGGGTTGCCACCGGCCCAGCCTCCGCGTGGGCGGTTCCTGCTGCGCTGCGGCGAGTTCCGGCGGGCGGCCCGGATCGAGGTCCGCCAGGATGGCCGGGTGCTGGCCCGGTCCCGGCCTGCCTCCCTGGTCCCGGGACGGCCCGCGCATCTGGCGGGTGGTTGGGTCGCCCAGGTGGATCCGGGCGGCGGCCCGGTCCGGGTCGCGCTCGAAGGCAGCCTCGCGCCGGGCATCCCCGCGTCGGGCGGCCTCGCGTCGGGCGGCCTCGCGTCAGGTGACCTCCCGCGCGGCCACCTCCCGCCTGGCGACCTCGCGTCAGGTGACCTCCCGCGAAGCGACCTCCCGCCTGGCGACCTCGAACGGGGCAGGATGGAGGCGTGAGGGTGGTGATGCCCGTTGGACCTGCCCGGGGAGGAAGCCCGGCGGCGGTTCGGCACTGCTGCCGTGGCCAGGCTGGCGACGGTCGGGCGGGCGGCCCGGCCGCACATCGTGCCGATCACCTTCGCGCTGGACGGTGACCGCATTTACAGCGCGGTGGACTTCAAGCCGAAGACGACCGCGCGTCTGCGGCGACTGGACAACATCCGGGCTGACCCGCAGGTGGCCGTCCTCGCCGATCACTACACCAGCGACTGGGACCGGCTGTGGTGGGTGCGCGCCGACGGCCAGGCGGCGGTCCTCGACCAACCAGCCGACATGGCGGGCCCGCTCGGTCTCCTGGCGGAGCGGTATCCGCAATACCGGGAGCAGCCTCCGGCCGGCCCGGTGATCTGCGTCCTGGTGCAGCGCTGGACCGGCTGGGCGGCATCCGGTGCGCAGGGGGTCAGAGACGCCGGTACATGATGTGCAGGCCGACGTAGCCGTGCACCGGGTGGCGGAACGCCTCCGGCACCGTCGCGATCACGTCAAAGCCAAGCGAACGCCAGAGCCTGACCGCCCCGGTGTTGGTCTCGACGACCGCGTTGAACTGCATCGCGCGGAAACCGTCGGTACGTGCCTGCTCGATGACGTGCTCGGCGAGGGCCCGGCCGACACCGCGACCCGAGTACTCCGGCGCGACCATGAACCCCGCGTTGGCGACGTGCGCCGCGGGACCGCCGTGGTTGGGGCCGCTCTCCGCGGTGCCCAGGATCGTGCCGTCGTCGTCAACGGCCACGACCGCGCGGGCCGGGGGATCGCGGAGCCAGTACGCACGCGCGTCATCCCCACTCAGGTGGCGGTCCCAGCAGAACGTCTCACCGGCGGCGACGATGCCGCGCATGAAGGACCAGATCGCGGGCCAGTCGTCCCGTGTCGCACCCCTGATCAGCATGCTCCCCAGCATCGCGGGTCGCGGCGTCTCGCCGCGAGCGCTTTCGCGGCCTACGGGCAGATCGCGCAGGCGGAACCGGGCGAGAGCAGGCGGCCAGATGCCCATTAGCAAAGGCAGCGGTACTGAACCGGAATGCCAATGCCTATTGCCGGGCAGCATGGGCCTGCCGGGCCACCGGCCCGACCTGCTCGGCGGCGCTGTACCTGGTGTGCTGGAGTGATGTAGACAGGTGGCGGCGGGTGCCCCGCTGAACGGGCACCCGCCGCCAGATCCTGAAGCCAGACCCGCCGCCACCGCCGCCCGGCCAGGCTGATCCCGAAAGCGATGAGGCAGCGGCCGCCAGATCAGCGGGAGCTCGCCGAACCGGTCGCGCTGGGGGAGCCGTCGTCTCTCAGGATCTCTGCCGGGACAGGTAACGCAGCAAATGCGTGCTGGCCTATTCGGTCCGCCGGAGGTTTAGGGTCTGCAGAGCTGTATTGAGTGTGAGGCAGCGACCTATTCCGGAGCTGTAGTCCGCTGTGGTACTGTCCTCGTCGCGCGGGTTGACCTGGTTGCCTGGCAAATGAGGTAATCCGGCCCGGAAAGCGGAACGGGGAGGACGACACATGCATATCCGTCCGTCGGGCATTCTTCTGGTTGCGTGCGCCGCCATTGCGTTCGCCGGGGCTCAGCTGGCCACGCCGATGATCACTGCGGCAGCCGCGTCGCCAGCCGCGTCGCCGCCGACGTCACGTGCGCCGGCGCACCCCGTGGCTTACGTTCCGCTCCGGGGCTCGAAGGGAACCGCTGGCTTCGACCGGGTGTTCACCAACATGGACTACAACGGCGGCCCGCTGATGCCGTCGAACACCGACTACATGGTGCTCTGGAGCCCGGCAGGCCTGTCTGCGTACCCGGCGGGCTATGTCTCAGGTCTCCGGACCTACTTCACGGACCTGGCCCACGACAGCGGCGGCCATCAGAACGTCGACTCGGTGTCGGCCCAGTACAACGACCTGACAGGCGCATTCGCGCGGTACCACACGACCTTCGGCGGTGCGCTAGTCGACACCGATCCGTATCCGCCGACCGAGTGCCCGGCGGCCGCGCCGGTGACCGCATGCGTCACCGACGCCCAGATCCAGACCGAACTCGAGAAGTTCGTCGCCTCCCGTGGCCTGAAGACCGACCTCAGCCACGAGTACTTCCTGCTCCCGCCTCCGCATGTCGAGAGCTGCTTCAGCAATGACGCCAGCGCGAGTTTCGGTGGCTGCTCAGCGGGTGAGCCCATCAGCATTGCGGGCTTTTGCGCGTACCACGGGAACACCACCCTGTCGCCGATGCTCCTGTATGCCAATGACCCGTTCGACGCCACCAACCCCTTGTGTCAGGACGGGAACTATCCCAACGGCATCGCCGATGGGGAGATCAACGGCGGCCTCAGCCACGAGCACAACGAATCGGTCACCGATCCGCTGCCCAACGACGCCTGGACCAACGGCGCCGGAGCCAACCAGGGGCAAGAGGTCGGCGATCAGTGTGTCGGCATGATGGGCACCCCGCTGGGGACGGCGCCTAACGGCGCCAAGTACAACCAGGTGATCAATGGCCACTTCTACTGGTACCAGGAGGAGTGGAGCAATCAGACCCATTCGTGCCTGCAGCGGCTCACGCCGGCGAAGGCACGGCCGCACGCAAGGTTCACGGTCGCCGCGGGCTCCGGGCTGACCCTGAACTTCGACGCCCACGGCTCGAGCGCACCGGGCGGTGTTGCCGAATACGTCTGGCAGTTCAACGACGCCTTCGGCGCGCAGACGGTCGAGCAGACGACGCCGACGATCTCGCACACCTTCCCGTCTGCGGGCGCCTACTCCGTCGGCCTGACCATCATGGCCAGTGACGGCACGTCCACGGGCAACGGCGGCATCGTCACCACAGGTCAGAGCGGGATCACTGCCGGCTTCACCTTCGGGCCGAAGCACCGGTCGGCAGGACGGGCAGTGAGCTTCTCCGCGCTGGGCACTGTCAGCGCGCAGCCGGTGATGACATACCTCTGGGAATTCGGCGACGGCACCACCGGTTCGGGCCAGTCTCCGACGCACGTGTACAGCCGGCCGGGACGGTACACCGTCACGCTGGTGATGTTCAGCGGCGTCGGATCGGCGTTCCCTGGCGCCGGCGCCGGCCCCGTGTCCACGGAGTCACTGACGGTGACCAGGTAGTCAGTACGGATCCGCCCAGGCCCATCTCAAGGAGATCCGCCAGCCGACCAGACCGGGCAACCCGCGGTCCATCGACGTCCCGGTCAGAAACGATCCGATCAGCGCGCTCCTCGGAGTCCTCGCCCGATCCGCAATCGCCATCCAGTCATTGACACCAGCCGGGCGCCGAGGCCATCCTCCCTCCCCACCGGCGATCACGCAGCGCCCGCGTTTTCAGGCCGCGGTAGGTAGTCACGTTGCGGTTACCCGGAACCGCCCGCCGGTCGGAGCCGTCCAAGGACATAGCGAGTGCGCGACGGGAGAACCAGTGTTGTTCCACGGCTTTGCCCAGTGCCGTCGGCTGACGGCGGTTCTAGTGGCGGTATTTGTCGTCAGCATTATGACGTCTGTCGGGTGCGGGACGGCTGCGTCCCACGCTCGCGGCACCGTCGCTGGCGGCCCTATGGTGATCGTGGTGCGCGATAACGCCAATGGCAAGGCGGTGTCCGCTAGGGCTGGAGATCGGATCGAGCTGATTCTCTCAAGCAGCTACTGGCACGTAACCGGCAGTTCGGCGCCAAGCGTGCTACGGCAGGATGGACCACCCGTGCTGCTATCCAGGCCGAGTAGCTGTCCTGACCTGCCCGGCCTCGGCTGCATCCCCGTGCGGGCCGATTTCACTGCCCTCACCGACGGCCAGGCTGTCATCACGGCCAGCCGTTCTGCCTGCGGTGAGGCTCGGCGGTGCATGCCGGACCAGAGGCGGTTTACTGTCATGGTCGCTATCCGGAGTTAGAGCTTACCCAGGGGCTCGCGGTCATCCGGCCGGGTGCCGCCGAGGCCGTTGACGATCACTTCGACCACGTTCCGCGCGAACGTGTCATTGAGTGGCTGGTGACCGTTCAGCAGGCGGTGGTACGCGGCGCCGTACAGGAGATCCAGGGCGACCTCGGTATCGGTATCGGCGGATAGCTGCCCGCGGTCGATGGCCCGGCGCAGCATGATCCGGTGCTGCGCGCGGAGCGGCTCGACGACGCGGGCGCGCCAGGCGTCCGCCAGTTCCGGGTCGTGCTGCGCCTCGGCGATCAGGCCGGCCAGAATGCGGCCGGCCGACGTGCGGGTCACGGCCCGGACCCAGGCCCGCAGGGCGGCGAGCAGGTCGTCCCGCAGGATGCCGGTGTCGGGCAGTGGCTGCAGCGCCTTGAACTCGGCGAGGAACGCGTCGAGGGCCAGTGTTCCCCGGGAATTCCAGCGCCGGTAGATGGTGGTCTTGGCCACTCCGGCCCGGGACGCCACCTCCTCGATGGACAGCCCGTGCAGGCCTCGCTCGGCGAGGAGTTCGGTGGCCGCCCGCAAGATCGCGCGGTCGGCCTCCTCGCTCCGTGGGCGGCCCCGTCTGGCCGACGCCGACGGCACCGGGGCGGCTGGCGGAATACTGCGCGTCTCCATGCGGTTAGAGCATAGCGTCAATTTAGAAACGCGACGAAGCGTATCGTATAGTCGCCCAGGACAGGACAATGATCAGGCAACCGCTGGCCCCGCACGCCCCGACCTTGACCCCTCGCCGTTTCCCGGCCACGACCGTGGGCCCCGCTGCTTCTGAGACCGTGTCCCCGGCCCGGGTCGCTTCCGCCGCCACGGCCCCTCCTTCCCTGGTCCCGGCCCGGGTCGCTTCTCCTTCCCCGGCCCGGCTCGCTTCCCCCGCCGCCACGGCCTCTCCTTCCCTGGCCCCGGCCTCTTCCCCCGCCCGGGTCGCTGTCCCGGCCGGAGCCCCGGCGCGGTACCGGGGCGCCGGGCTGGCGCTGATCCTGGTCGCGGCCTTCATGGTCGTGCTCGACTTCAGCATCGTGAACGTGGCATTGCCGTCGATCCAGCGGGAACTCGGTTTCGCCGCCTCAGCGGTGCAGTGGGTGGTCACCGGCTACGCGATCACCTTCGGCGGGCTGCTGATCCTCGGCGGCCGCGCCGCCGACCTGTTCGGCCGCCGCCGGATGTTCGTTGCCGGGCTGATCATCTTTTCAGCCGCCTCTCTGGCCGGGGGCCTGGCCCAGGATCCCGTTCTGCTGGTGATATCGCGCGCCGTGCAGGGGATGGGAGCGGCGCTGGTAGCGCCAGCGGCCCTGTCCCTGATCACGACCGGCTTCCCGGAAGGCCCCGAACGCAACCGGGCCCTCGGTTTCTACGGGGCCACCTCATCGATCGGCTTCGTGGCTGGCCAGGTGCTCGGGGGCGTCCTCGTGCAGTTCACCACGTGGCGCGCCGTATTCCTGGTCAACGTGCCGGTCGGGGTGGCGGCGGTGCTGCTGGCCCCGCGCCTGCTTGGCCGGTCGCATGAGGAGCGGGCCAGGCGGCAGCTGGACGTCGGCGGTGCCGCGCTGATTACCGGCGCCATCGCGGCGGTGGTGTTCGCCGTGTCCCAGGGCGGCGCGGCGGGCTGGACGTCGCCGACCGTGCTCGGCGCCCTGGCGGCGGCCGTGGCCGCCATCGCCGCGTTCGCGGCCGTCGAGCGGCGTCACCCCGATCCGCTGGTCCGCGGCGACGTGCTGCGGCTGCCGTGCCTGCGCAAGGGCGGTGCACTCATCCTGCTGCTCGGCGTGTGGAACGGCGGTGAGATGCTCGTCCTGTCGCTCTACTTCCAACAGGTCCTCCACGACTCTCCGCTGATGACCGGACTGGCTATCGCACCACAGGGAATCGTCGGATTCTCCGCCGGGGCACTCGGCGCCCGGCTCGCTGCTCGCATGGGCATGCACTGGCTGCTCGTACTGACCAACGGCCTGGCCATGTTCGGATTCCTGGTGCTCACCCAGCTCCCGGCCACAGGTGGTTACAGCCCGCTGCTGGTAGCCGTGATCTTCGTCGGCTTCGGGACGGCCGGGACGGCGTTCGGCGCGACGGTGACGGCCAGCCGCGGGGTGGCCGACGACGATCAGGGACTCGTCGGTGGAGTGATCAACACCAGCCGGCAGATCGGGGCGGGCATAGGGGCAGCGCTGCTGCCGGCCATCGCCCTCACAGTGAGCCACGGAACCGGAACCGGAACCGCAGGCGTCGGCGGGGCTCGGGCCGCCATGCTCGCCGGGGCCGTGGCGGCGGGCCTGGCCACGCTGGTCGCCTGGAGGAGCCAAGGAGACGGCAAGAAGTCAACCACTACGAGAGGGAGTCAGTCGTGACAGATACCACGCAGGGTGCCGCGAGCCCACGGGTCGCCGTGCTCGGCATCGGGACGATGGGCGCGGGCATGGCCCGCAACCTGCTGCGGGCCGGCCTGCCCGTCGACGTCTGGAACCGGACACCCGCGCCGGCCACCGCGTTGGCCCGCGAAGGCGCGGTCGCGCACGAGTCGCCCTCCTCCGCCGTCGCTCAGGCCGACGTGGTCATCACCATGCTGCCGGATGCGGAGGCGGTGCAGTCGGTAGCCTTCGGCCAGGGCGTGCTGGCCGCGATGCGGCCGGGCGCCGTCTGGGCGCAGATGGGCACCATCGGAGTAGCTGCCGTGGGCGAGCTGGCCGCCCGGGCGAAGGACGAGCGCCCGGATGTCCATTTCGTGGACGCACCCGTCTCGGGGACCCGGGGCCCGGCGGAGGCTGGCCAGCTGCTGATCCTGGCGTCCGGCCCGGGGCAGGCCAGGCAGGTGCTCGAGCCGGTATTTGAGGCGATCGGCCGGAAAACCAAGTGGCTCGGCGAGGTGGGCGCAGGCACCGCGCTCAAACTGGTCATGAACAGCTGGCTGGTCTTCCTCGCCGAGGGAACCGCGGAGATCCTGGCGCTGGCGGACTCACTCGGCGTCGATCATGACGAGGTACTTGATTTCCTGGGCGCCGGGAACCTCGCCTCGCCATGGGCGCTCACCAAGTTCCGCAAGATGGAAACCGGTGACGACTCGCCTGACTTCTCATTGCAGTGGGCGCTCAAGGACATCCGGCTGGCGCTCAGCGCGGCATCGGACCGGCCGCTTCCCGTCCTCGACGCGATCGGCGGCCGGTGGGATGCGCTCGTCAGCGAGGGCCTCGGCGGGCTGGACGTCAGCGCGGCACGGCATGGGCTGGACAAAGGGCCGCTGCCGGATGAGTGAGGCCGCAGCGGCGGCTTCGGTGGTTAGAGCGGCGGCTTCGGTGCTTGCAGGTGCTCAGTTCGTCAGCCGGTTCTGCTCTTCGCCGACGATCGCCCACACCACCTTGCCGGTCCAGCCGTCCGGGGTGTACGTGCCCCACCGGGCACTGAGCCGCTCGACCAGCAGCAATCCCCGCCCGCTTTCCGCCTCCGGGTCCACCTCGTGCCAGGACGGCGTCTCGTCGCTGCCGTCCCACACCTGGATCAGCGCGTTCCGCTGGTTGGCGGCCAGCCAGAACCACACGGAGGGCAGCCCGCCTGGCCGCTGAGTTTCGCCCTGATCGGTTGGCGGACCGACGGCCGCGCGGACCGCATTGGTGACAATCTCCGAAATCAGCAGTTCGGCCGTTTCCACCAGATGATCCAGGCCCCACTCCCAGAGCACCAGCTTGGCGTGCAGCCGCGCGCACGGCACCGCGCCCGGCAGGGCGCCGAGCTGGAGATAGCTTCGCAGCGGCCAGCCGTCCGCCTTGTCCCGTTTCCGGAGATCCAGGTAGTGCACGGACGAGGACCGCGAGAGATCACGATCACGGGTGGGCCGGGCTAGGTCAAGGGTGGGCCGGTCTAACTGCTGGGTTGGCGCGGCAAGCAGGGTCGCGACCGCGCGGCGGCCCTGGTCGCGGTCAGGCATTGTCAGTGGCTCCATCAAATCGTTCTGTCGCGGGCGTGCCCTGCCTGCGAGCATTGACGCTCCGGCCAAGGCTGTCTAGTCCGCCGGAAGCACAAGGTTATGCGCGGAATGCGCTGGATCTCTGACTCCGGGTGATCACCAGGTCTAGACTGCCGATCGCGACACGCTCGTGAAGTGGCGGGTTTCCAGTGAAGAACGGACCAGCCACTCTCCGCTACCGGTGCCGTATGGTGCGCGCCTACCAGGCAACTATCCTTGATCGCAGGGCGCGTGGGCCCGGTATCAGGCTGGTGCACTCGCGGCCGCGGCGAAGGATGCAGGTCGGCCGCGGGCGTCCGCTGTGTACTTCCAGGGACAGTAGAGGCTGGCCTCCCAGTCACCCAATCATGACCTAGCTATTCGTCTCCTCGTCATGAAATCCCGCTGCGCCGGGCGCCGCCCGGCCGCGAAGGTAGCTTGACGTCGAGATAAATTCGCCTTACGGTGAGCTTGTAAGTTAGCTCGATGTCGAGATACCTTGCTGGCGGACCGGCCCTGCTCGGGCCCATCAGGACCCGGGCTCGCAGGTTTCGGGGCCGATGGGTGCAGGCAAGGCGTTCTGCGGCAGGATGCAGGAAGAGCCGGACAGCACAGGAGGCCAGCACACGATGACCGCGAACAGCTTCGGCAGCCGCGACACGCTACACGTCGGCGAGGCGGCATACGAGATCCACCGGCTGGACGCGGTGCCCGGCGCGGCCAGCCTGCCGTTCAGCCTGAAGGTCCTGCTGGAAAATCTGCTGCGCACCGAGGATGGGCGGAGCGTCACGCCGGAGCACATCACCACCCTCGCGGAGTGGGACGCGGCGGCCCAGCCCGGCACTGAGATCCAGTTCACCCCGGCCCGGGTGATCCTGCAGGATCTCACCGGCGTACCGGCCGTGGTCGACCTCGCCACCATGCGCGAGGCCATGCGCGACCTCGGCGGTGACCCGGGAAAGATCAATCCGCTCGTCCCGGCCGAACTGGTCATCGACCACTCGGTGGTAGCCGACATCTTCGGACGGCCCGATGCCTTCCAGCGGAACGTGGACCTCGAGTTCGGCCGCAACCAGGAACGCTTCCAGTTCCTGCGGTGGGGGCAGGAAGCGTTCAGCCAATTCAGGGTTGTCCCGCCGGGGACCGGCATCGTGCACCAGGTCAACATCGAGCACCTCGCGCGGGTGATCATGACTCAGGAGGGCGACGGCGGCCGCAGCGCCTACCCGGACACCTGCCTGGGCACCGATTCGCACACCACCATGCAGAACGGCCTGGGTGTGCTCGGCTGGGGAGTGGGTGGCATCGAGGCCGAAGCGGCCATGCTCGGCCAGCCGGTGAGCATGCTGATCCCGCGGGTGGTCGGGTTCCGGCTGCTCGGCGAGCTGCCGGCCGGGGCGACCGCAACGGACCTGGTGCTCACCATCACCGAGCAGCTCCGCAAGCACGGCGTGGTCGGCAAGTTCGTCGAATTCCACGGCGAGGGCGTGACGGCCGTGCCCGTGGCGAACCGCGCGACCATCGGCAACATGAGCCCGGAGTTCGGCTCGACCTGTGCGATCTTCCCCATTGACGAGCAGACCCTGACCTACCTCCGGCTCACCGGCCGGCCCGCCGAGCAGGTCGCCCTGGTCGAGGCGTACGCCAAGGAACAGGGCCTGTGGCACGACCCCAGCCAGGCGGCCAGGTACTCGGAGGAGGCGGAGCTTGACCTGTCCACCGTGGTGCCGTCGATCGCCGGCCCGAAGCGCCCGCAGGACCGGGTGGCGCTGTCCAACGCGAAGTCGGCGTTCCGTGACGCCCTGGGCGCGTACGTATCCGCACCCGGCCTGGACAACGGGCTGAAGGGCACGTTCCCAGCCTCCGATCCGGTGGGTGATGAGCCGTCCAGCCGCCCCTCCGCACCGGTACAGGTCACTCTCGACAACGGAACGAAGACCTCCGTGGATCACGGATCCGTTGTCATCGCGGCCATTACCTCGTGCACGAACACGTCGAACCCGTCGGTCATGGTGGGCGCCGCGCTCCTCGCGCGCAATGCGGTCGAGGCCGGGCTGTCCAGCAAGCCGTGGGTGAAGACCACGCTGGCCCCCGGCTCGAAGGTGGTCATGGACTACTACGAGCGCGCCGAACTGGTGCCCTACCTGGAGAAGCTCGGCTTCAACCTGGTCGGTTACGGCTGCACCACCTGCATCGGGAATTCGGGCCCACTGCCGGAGACGATCAGCACGGCGGTGGCCGACAATGACCTCGCGGTCGTGTCCGTGCTGTCGGGCAACCGGAACTTCGAGGGCCGGATCAACCCGGACGTCAAGATGAACTACCTGGCCTCACCGCCGCTGGTGGTCGCGTACGCGCTGGCCGGCACGATGGACATCGACATGGTCCACGAGCCGCTGGGCGCGCGATCCGACGGCACGCCGGTGTACCTGCGTGACATCTGGCCGTCGCCGGAGGAGATCGCCTCGGTGGTTCACGATGCTGTCGCCGCGGAGATGTTCACCCGGGACTATGCGGATGTGTTCGAGGGCGACGACCGGTGGCGCGCGATGGAGGTGCCCGAGGGCGACACCTTCGCCTGGGACCCGGACTCCACCTATGTGCGCCGGCCGCCGTACTTCGAGGGGATGACGGAGAAGCCGGCCGCCGTGACCGACGTGCACGGCGCCCGGGTGCTGGCCATGCTGGGCGACTCGGTGACCACCGACCACATCTCACCAGCCGGCGCGATCAAGAACGACGGCCCGGCGGGCGACTACTTGCGGTCCCGCGGGGTGCAGCGGCGGGACTTCAACTCCTACGGGTCGCGGCGCGGCAACCACGAAGTGATGATCCGCGGCACGTTCGCGAATATCCGGCTCCGCAACCAGCTTGCTCCCGGCACCGAGGGCGGGGTGACGGTGAAACTGCCGGGCGGCGAGCAGATGTCGATCTACGAGACCTCCCGGCAGTATGCGGAGGAGGGCACGCCGCTCATCGTCCTCGGCGGCAAAGAGTACGGCTCCGGCTCGTCACGGGACTGGGCGGCCAAGGGCACGCTGCTGCTCGGCGTGCGCGCGGTCCTCGTCGAGTCGTTCGAGCGCATCCACCGGTCCAACCTGATCGGGATGGGCGTCCTTCCCCTGCAGTACCGGCCGGGGGAGTCGGCAGCCTCGCTCGGCCTCACCGGCCGCGAGGTGTTCGACGTGACCGGCATCGAGGAGATCAACACAGGGCCGGTGCCACGCGAGGTCACGGTCAGCGCGGACGGCCGGGAGTTCCAGGCCGTCGTCCGGATCGACACGCCCGGCGAAGCGGACTACTTCCGGCATGGCGGGATCATGCAGTACGTGCTCCGCTCGCTGGTCGCGAAAGGCTGAGTATCCCGTTCTTGCGGCGCCCACATGTAATCATGTAAGCGTTGACCGTCCGTGATGCGGCTGAGCCTCTGGAGCACCGATGGCTGAACCCAGGCTCGTGGTTGAGCACCGTGAGCACCTTTGGTATCTACTGGCTGAGGCGTCCCAGCTAGAGCACATGATCATGTGTCAGTACCTCTACGCGGGCTTCAGCTTGAAGCGGGACCCGGCGGAGGGCCTGACCGCGGAGCAGGCCGCCGCCGTCGCGAGGTGGCGGGAGGTCCTGCGGGGCATCGCCGTGCAGGAGATGCTGCATTTCGCGCTGGTCGCGAACCTCATGTCCTCGATCGGGGCTGCTCCCGTGCTGGCCAGGCCCAACTTCCCGCAGCGCTCGAACTACTTCCCGCCAGGTGTCCTGCTTGACCTGCTGCCGTTCGGCGACGCGGCCCTCACCCATTTCCTGTACCTGGAGCGGCCCGAGGGAATGGCACGCCAGGACGCCGAGGGCTTCGTTCCTGGCGCACCGCCGCATGAGCCCGTCGAGCCGGGCGAGGCGCTGCCGCGACTGCAGGATTTCGCGACTGTGGGACATCTCTACCGGGGCATCGGGGAGGGCCTCAGCCATCTCGTCAACCGGCTCGGGGAAGGCGCCGTGTTCGTCGGGCCGCCGCGCGCGCAGGCGACTCCGGAGCTGTTTCACTGGCCTGAACTGGTGGCTGTGACCGACCTGCGGTCCGCGCACGCAGCCATCGAGGAGATCATCGAGCAGGGCGAGGGCGCCCGCGGCGACTGGCGGTCGGCCCATTACGGCCGGTTCCTCAGCATGTGGGAGGAGTACAGCGAGCTCCGCCAGCAGGACCCCTCCTTCGAGCCGGCCCGGCCAGTGATCGCCGCGTTCACCCGGCAGCCCTACGATGTCCCGCTGCCGCAGCCGGTGCTCACCGAACCAGTGGCGCACGCGGTCGCCGAGCTCTTCACCCTCGGCTACGAGGCGCTGCTGCAGACGCTGACCCGGTTCTTCACCCACACGGACGAGAGCGATGAACAGCTGGAGCTGCTGATCGGCAGTGCTTTCGGGCTCATGACCGGGGTCCTCGAGCCGCTAGGCTCGGCCCTCACCCGGCTGCCCGCCGGGGCCGGCTACCCCGGGCGGACGGCGGGCCCGGCGTTCGAGATGTACTACCAGATGGGCAATTTCGTTCCCGCCCGTGAGGCCGCGTGGGCGGTGCTGAGTGAACGGGTCGCCGTGCTGGCCGACCGCTGTACCGGCGCCGCCGGAGCGCAGGCCCTTCCTGCTGCCGTGAACACGGCGGCGGAAAACGCGGCCAGCATCGCCGCCCAGCTGGCCGAGCATGTTCCCGCCGGACTTCGCGCCATCAGGGCCTGACCTTGCGCCGCGGGCCGCCTCCAGCCAGCCCCGGCAGCTCTGGCCGGGCCGGCCTCGGGCGGTTCGGGCGGGGTACCGTCCTGCTCGTCATCGGGATCGTCGCGCTCGCGTTCAACCTGCGGGCCGCGATCACCAGCCTGCCGCCGGTGTTCCCCGAACTGTCGGCGAGCCTGCGGTTGTCGTCAGCGGCGCTAGCTGTTCTCGCGTCAGTCCCCCTGCTCTGCTTCGGCGTGTTCTCCGCGGCCGGGGCACCGCTCAGCCGCTGGTTCGGAGAAGAGCGCGTGCTGGAAGGGGCACTGGCCGTGCTGGCCGTGGGCCTGCTGCTACGCGGGGTCCTGCCGGGGGTGATGCTGTTCCCCGGCACAGCGCTCGCCGCCGCCGGTATCGCGCTGATGAATGTCCTGCTGCCGAGCCTGGTGAAGCGGCGGGACCCGGCCCGGGCGGGGTGGCTGATCGGGATCTACCTGCTGAGCCTGTCGGCTGGCTCGATCGTCAGCTCGCTGATCGCGATTCCGGTCTACCGGGCATCGGACGGGTCCGCGCGGCTCACCCTGGGCCTGTGGGCGCTGCCAGCCATCGCCGCCGCCCTGGCCTGGCTTCCGCAATGGAGATACCGGGCCGGCCCGGCAACCGTACCGCTGGCCGCCGCCCCGCCCGGTGCGGTGTTTTCGGGCCCGGTGTTTTCGGGCCCGGTGGCTTCGGGTCCAGTGGTGGCTTCGGGTCTAGTGCCTTCGGCTGTGGTGCCTTCGGCTGTGGTGCCGGGGCGGCCCGGGCGGCTGCGAATCCACCGGCACGCGCTGACCTGGCAGGTGACCGCGTTCTTCGGGCTGCAGAGCCTCGCCTTCTACGCAGCTCTCTCCTGGCTGCCGACAATGTTCCGTGACCGCGGCGCAAGCGCCGGGCAGGCGGGCAACCTGCTCGCCCTGATGAACTTCGGCGGTGCCCTCGCGGTCCTGCTCATCCCCGTGCTGGCGCACCGGGCTCCCAGCCAGCGCGTGCTGATCGCCGCCACGACAGGGGCGATCGCGGTGGGCCTGGCCGGTGTGTGGTTCGCCCCGCTGGCCGAGTCCGCCGGCTGGATTCTCGTGCTCGGCTTCGGCCAGGGAGCGTCGCTCAGCCTGGCGGTCTACTTCACGATGGCCCGGGCGCCCGATCCAGCGGCCGCCGCTTCTCTCTCGGCATTCGCCCAGGGCGTCGGCTACCTGGTCGCCACCGCCGGCCCGCTCGTTGTCGGATTCCTGCACGCGGCTACGGGCAGCTGGACAATCCCGATAGTGGCGCTGCTCGCGGTGACCGGTGTCCAGCTCGCGGTGGGCATGCAGGCCGCCCGGGCGAGGACGATCCCTGGGCCGCGCCCAGCAGTCCCGAGCCAATAAGCGGTAGCCGGCCAAATAGCACAAGGATTTCCCTCCGTGGCCGCTAGTGGTCTTACAGGCCACTAGATAATGGACTGCTATCCTGAAGAAATCGGGAGAGTTGGATTGTGCAGATCCGGGGGGACATGTCATCCAGCCGCGCGCTCAGAAATCATGCGCTCAGAAATGCTGTGCTCGCCATCGTCCTGGGCAGCGGCCTGGCTGCCACTGGCGGCCGCGCGGCGGATGCCGCCGCGACGTCATCCCGGCCTGCGCAGACGGTCCCCGTGTTCGCCTACTACTACATGTGGATGCACGGCTCTTACTGGTCCAGCAATAAGCTGGACTATCCTGCGCAGCCGTTCCCGGGAAACTACAACAGCAGTAATCCCGCTGTCATGAACTGGCAAATCATGCAAGCGAAGGCGGCCGGGATCACCGGCTTCATCGTCAGCTGGAAGGACACTCCGCTGTACCGGATAATTATGCCGAGGCTCGAAAAAGTGGCCAACCAGAATAATTTCCGGCTTGCTATGGAATATGAAGGGCTTGATTATTCACGCCTCCCGCTGCCAGTCGCCGAGGTCACCCAGGATTTCAAGTATTTCGCGGCCCACTACGCGGTGAACCGTGCCTGGTACCGGATCGGCGGGAAGCCGCTGACCATGCTGAGCGGCACTGGGGAATTCTCCGGCCCGGCCGTCTGCCGGGTGACCGGGCCGGTCCGTCACGCGATCCTGGTGCTCGCCGAGGCCAACGGCGTCGCAGAGTTCCAGCGACTCGCCAACTGCACCGACGGGGACGCCTACTACTGGTCCTCGGGCAATCCCGCAACGTACCCAGGGTGGGGCGGCAAGCTCAGGGCCATGGGTGCGGCGGTGCATGAGGATGACCAGATCTGGCTGGCGCCTTTCGCGCCGGGGTTCAACGACATGCAGACCGGCGGCCAGATCATCGTTCCCCGGCGCGGCGGCGCCACGCTGCGTTCCGAGTACGCGGCAGCATCTCGGTCCGCGCCGGACATCCTGGGCCTGATCAGCTGGAACGAGTGGACCGAGAACACCTACGTGGAACCCTCGGTGGCGTTCGGGCACAGGTACCTCCACGTGCTCAGGGACCTGCTCAGCCGGGCGCCCCAGTGAGCGTGCCGATCTGGCCCGGCGTCCTCACGGCGCGGACGGCTGACGGCTGAGTAGGGTTTCGTTCCGTCAGCGTGGGAGGTGCAGCATGCTAGTGGCCGGGGTGGACTCCTCGACGCAGTCCACGAAAGTCCTGCTGTGCCGGGCCGAGGACGGTGCCGTCGTCGCGCGCGGCAGCGCGCCGCATCCCGGCGGCACCGAGTGCGATCCGGCGGCCTGGTGGTCCGCACTCCAGCAGGCCGGGGACGGGCTGCTGAGCCGCGCGGACGCGGTCGCGGTCGCGGGCCAGCAGCACGGCATGGTCGTCCTGGACGACGCCGGAGACGTGATCAGGCCCGCACTGCTGTGGAACGACCTCCGGTCCGCCGCCGCGGCCCGGGCGCTGATCGCCGAACGTGGCGGCCCAGCCTGGTGGGCGGAGCACACCGGGAGCGTGCCCAACGCCTCGTTCACGGTCACCAAGCTGCGCTGGCTCGCGGAGCATGAACCAGACCATGCCGCCCGCGTGGCGCGGGTCCTGCTGCCGCACGACTGGGTCACCTGGCGGCTCGGGGCGATCGCCCCGGTCACCGACCGGGGCGACGCCTCCGGCACCGGCTACTTCTCGCCGGCGGCGGGGCAGTGGCGGCCCGATCTCGCGGCAGCGGCGCTCGGCCACGAGCCGGGGCTGCCCCGGGTCGCTACACCGGCCGAGACGGTGGGGGAGACCGTAACCGGGGCCGTGCTCGCGCCGGGCACCGGCGACAACATGGGGGCGGCGCTCGGCCTCGGCGTGGAGCCGGGAGAGCTCGTCATCTCCATCGGGACGTCCGGGACCGCCTACGCGGTCACCGTGGTGCCCGCCGCGGACGCCTCGGGCGCCGTCGCCGGGTTCGCGGACGCGACCGGCCGCTTCCTTCCCTTGGTGGCCACCGTCAACGCAGGCCTGGTGCTGTCCGCCACGGCCTCGCTGATCGGCACCGACCTGGCCGGGCTGGGGGCCCAGGCGCTAGCGGCCGAGCCCGGCGCGGGCGGCATCACCCTGCTGCCCTACCTCGACGGCGAGCGGACCCCGAACCGTCCCGACGCGACCGGGGTGCTGCGCGGCCTGACGACCAAGAACGCCACCAGCCAGAATCTGGCCCGCGCCGCTGTCGAGGCCGTGCTCGCCTCGCTCGCCGAGGCGGCCGACCTGCTCGCCGCGCAGGGTGTCGAGCGCCGCCGGGTGCTGCTGATCGGCGGCGGGGCGCGCTCGCCCGCGGTCCGCGCCGTCGCGCCGGGCATCTTCGGCGTGCCGGTCGCCGTGCCCGAGCCGGAGGAATACGTCGCCCTGGGCGCGGCCCTCCAGGCGGCCTGGGCGCTGGCGGGCACCCCGGCCCCGCCGGACTGGCCCCGCCGCGGCGTCCAGGAGTACACCGGGCCGCCGCAGCCTGCGATCCGGTCCAGGCTTGCCGCGCTCCGTGAAGCCACCACCACCTGGGAAGGGAAGGATTGACTCGTGAGCTCAGATGCCTACGTGCCGTCTCCAGCGGACAAATTCTCGTTCGGCATATGGACCGTGGGGTGGCAGGGAGTGGAGGTATTCGGCCCCGCGGTACGGCCGCCCATGCCCGCCGACCGGGCGGTGCGCAAGCTCGCCGAGCTCGGCGCCTACGGGGTGAACTTCCACGACAACGACGTGTTCGACTTCGACGCGACCGACACGGAGCGGGACAAGAAGATCGCTGATTTCCGCCGGGCGCTGGAGGAGACCGGCCTGGTCGTGACCACCGCGACGACCAACCTGTTCTCGCATCCGATGTTCAAGGAGGGTGCGTTCACCGCCAATAACCGTGACGTGCGCCGCTTCGCCCTGGCCAAGGTCATGCGCAACCTGGACCTGGCCGCGGAGCTCGGCGCCGGTGTGTACGTGTTCTGGGGCGGCCGGGAAGGTGCCGAGTCGGGCGCCTCCAAGGACATACGTGCTGCGCTGGAGCGGTACAAGGAGGCCATGGACATCCTGTCCGGCTACGTCATCGAGCAGGGATACAGCCTGCGGTTCGCGATCGAGCCGAAGCCCAACGAGCCGCGTGGCGACATCCTGCTGCCTACCGCCGGGCACGCCCTGGCCTTCATCAACGAGCTGGCGCATCCCGAGATGGTCGGGATCAACCCGGAGATCGGGCACGAGGAGATGGCCAGCCTCAACTACGCCCACGGCATCACCCAGGCGCTCTGGCACGGCAAGCTGTTCCACATCGACCTGAACGGCCAGAACGGGCCCCGCTACGACCAGGATCTGCGGTTCGGGGCCGGGAACGCACGCGGCGCGTTCTGGGTCGTGGACGCCCTGGAGGCGGGCGGGTACGACGGGCCGGTCCACTTCGACTACAAGCCGCCGCGCACCGAGGATGACGACGGCGTCTGGGACTCGGCCGCCGCGTGCATGCGCAACTACCTGATCCTGCGGGCCAAGGTCCGCGCGTTCCGGGCCGATCCTGAGGTGGTCGAGGCGCTGGCCGCCTCGCACGTGGCCGACCTGGCGCTGCCGACCCTGGCCGACGGCGAGACCTGGCGTGACGTCCGGGGCTTCACGCCCGACATCGAGGCTCTCGCCGCCCGCGGCATGGCCTTCGAGCACCTCGACCAGCTCGCCCTGGACCACCTCTACGGCGTCCGCTAACCCCGCCCCCCCGCAGCCACGGCACCGGTGTGGGCATTGGTGTCGTTGCGCCCCGCGCGCTGACGGGCGCTCTGGCGACGGCACCGGAGTGGCGCTGGTGTCGTAGGGATGGCACCGGAGTGGCATTGGTGTCGTTGCGCCCGGGGCGCCGGGCGCTGAGGGGCACGGGCACTGAAGGGCACGGGCACTGAAGGGCACGGGCACTGACGGGTGCCCCGGCGGTGGGTGAGCTGGGATATTGAATTGCCGTTCAACTGCTGGGCGGGTTAACGTCGGTGGCGGCTCCGCCCCGCTGGCAGGAGGCCGGACAGACAGATCGGACGCTTGGTCATGCCGTGGCACGCGCTTGCCCGCCGGTTTCCGGTCCTCGCGATCCGTGACTTCCGGCTGCTCCTCGCGGACCGGCTGCTCGCGCCAGCCGCGTTCGCCTTCTCGCTGGTCGGCGTCTCGTTCGCGGTCCTGAACGCCACCGGGTCGACCGCGGACCTGTCCTACGTGCTGGCCGCGCAGATCGCGCCGTCGCTGATCTTCGCGCTGGTCGGGGGGGTCGTTGCGGACCGGGTCGCGCCGCAGCGGGTGATCGTCGTGGCCAATGTGATGATCGCGCTCGGCGAGGGCACGTTCGGCCTCCTGGTCCTGACCGCCCACCCGCGCGTGTGGCAGATGATCCTGCTGGAGATGGTGACCGGCTCGGGCATGGCGGTCTTCTACCCGGCATCGCAGGCCCTGCTGCCCCGGCTCGTTCCAGGGGGCTTGCTGCAGGAGGCCTTCGCGATGAGCCGCCTGGCGATGAACGCCGCGCAGATGGCAGGCGCCGCCGTGGCCGGGATCTTCGTGGCCGCGGCGGGGCCGGGCTGGGCCCTGGCCACCTGCGGAATCGGCATGCTGGGCTCGGTCCCGCTGCTGCTGGCCATCCGGTCCGGCGGGAATGAGCGGCTGCCGGGCTCGAACATGCTCAGGGAGATCAGGGACGGCTGGTCGGAGTTCCGCTCGCACACCTGGCTGTGGGTCATCGTGGCGCAGTACGGCGCGATCCTGGCCGCCTGGTACGGGAGCTTCGAGGTCCTCGGGCCGGTGGTGGCCCGGGCCCACCTCGGCGGCCCGGCGGCGTGGGGTGCCATCACCGCGGCCGAATCGGTGGGCCTGATCGCCGGCGGGCTCGCCTCACTGCGGTTCAGCCCCCGCAGGCCCATGCTGTTCGTGGTGCTGATGGGCGCGGCGATCGCGATCTCACCGCTGTCCCTGGGCATGCTCTGGCCGCTGCCCGTTGTCTGCCTGGCCTCGTTCTTCCTCGGCATCACCCTGGAGATCACGATGGTGCAGTGGACCGTGGCCATGGCCAGGAACATCCCCCGGGCCAGGCTGGCCCGGGTCTCCGCCTACGACGCGCTCGGCAGCGTGATCGCCATGCCGGTCGGCGCGGTGGTGGCGGGCCCGGTGGCTGCGGCGATAGGGGTCTCCGCCACCGACTACGGCGCCGTCGCGGTGATCGTCGTGGCCTCCGCGCTCGCCCTGATACCCCGCGAGGTGCGCAGCATGCGGGCGGGAGACGTCACATCGGGGCATGATGGACCGCAGCGCGCGGAGCCAGCAGGCCCGGGAGTGAACCTGCCGGGCGGCGGCGAGCCCAAGGGAGCGACCGCGGGCCGCACGAAATAGACTCGGCTGAGGCTCCCGCGCCGCACGGGCCAGAAAAAGATCCCTGGGCCGGGCCACGCAGGGGGCGGCCGCCCGCGCCAGCGCACGACGATGATCAGACGACGGTGAGGAGCAGACCAGGTGAGCTTGCTGGAGTCCATCGCCGGTCCGCGGGACCTCAAGGCACTCGATGTCGAGCAGATGCCCGCCTTGGCGGCCGAGATTCGTGACTACCTCATCCAGGCGGTATCCCAGTCGGGCGGCCATCTCGGGCCGAACCTCGGGGTGGTGGAACTCACCATCGCGGTGCACCGGGTGTTCGACTCGCCGAGGGACCGGATCGTCTTCGATACCGGGCACCAGTCGTACGTGCACAAGCTCCTCACCGGCCGCCACGCCGCCTTCGGGTCGCTGCGCCAGCGCGGCGGCGTGTCCGGCTACCCGAGCCGGGCCGAGTCCGAGCACGACATCGTCGAGAATTCGCACGCCTCCACCAGCCTGTCCTACGCCGACGGGCTGGCCAAGGCCTACCGGCTGCGCGGCGAGTCGGACCGCACGGTGGTGGCGATCATCGGCGACGGCGCCCTGACCGGCGGCATGGCCTGGGAGGCGCTGAACAACATCGCGGCGTCCCGGGACTCACGCCTGGTCATCGTGGTCAACGACAACGGACGCTCCTACCAGCCGACGATCGGCGGGCTGGCCAACCACCTCGCCTCGGTCCGCGTGACGCAGCGCTACGAGAACGTGCTGGACTACATCAAGACCACGCTGTCCCGGACCCCGCTGGTCGGCCCGCCGGTCTACGACACGCTGCACGGCATCAAGAAGGGCCTCAAGGATGTGCTGCAGCCCCAGGTGCTCTTCGAGGACCTGGGGCTGAAGTACCTCGGGCCCATCGATGGCCACAACGAGCAACTGGTCGAGAACGTGCTCCGCCGGGCCGGTGACTTCGGCGGCCCGGTCCTGGTGCACGTGATCACCAGGAAAGGGTTCGGTTACGAGCTCGCCGAGCAGAACGAGGAAGACTGCCTGCACCAGGTCCCGCCGGCCGTCCCGGTGACCGGGGCGCAGCCCGGGACGCAGGCAGGCACCCACCCGATCGCGTCGCCGCGGACCTGGTCCATGGTTTTCGGCGACGAGCTGGCCGCGATCGGCGCGCGCCGGCCGGACGTCGTCGCGATCACCGCGGCGATGCTCCACCCGACGGGTCTCGCCGCGTTCGCGGAGGCCTACCCGGACCGGGTGTTCGACGTGGGCATCGCCGAGCAGCACGCCATGACCAGCGCCGCGGGCCTGGCCATGGGCGGCCTGCATCCGGTGGTCGCGATCTACGCGACGTTCCTCAACCGGGCGTTCGACCAGGTTCTGATGGACGTGGCGCTGCACAGGCTCCCGGTCACCATCGCGCTGGACCGGGCGGGCGTGACCGGCCCGGACGGCGCCAGCCACCATGGCATGTGGGACGGCTCGATCCTGCAGATGGTGCCGGGCCTGAGAATCGCCGCCCCGCGGGACGCGACCCGCATCGCCGAGCTGCTCAACGAGGCCGTGGGGGTGAACGATGGCCCGACCGTGCTGCGCTATCCCAAGGGCACGGTCGGGGCCGAGGTCGAGGCGGTCGGCCAGCTTGGCGCGATGGATGTGCTGCACCGCCCGGACGGCGGCGGGCCACCCGACGTGCTGCTGATCGGCGTCGGCCCGATGGCCGGGGTCGGCCTGGAGACCGCGGGCCGGCTGGCCGACCAGGGCATCGGCGTGACCGTGCTCGACCCGCGCTGGGTCAAGCCACTGGACGCCGCCATCGCCGAGGCGGCCCGCCAGGCCAGGCTCGTGGTGACGGTCGAGGACAACGGCGTGGCGGGCGGGTTCGGTGACGCGGTCTGCCGTCTCCTGCGGGAGGCGGACGTGATGACGCCGGTGAAGACATTCGGTCTGCCGCAGCAGTTCCTCGCGCATGGCAAACGGGAGGAGATCATGGACGAGGCGGGCCTCACCCCGCAGCACCTGGCCCGGCGGATCACTGAGGCGGTGGCCCGGATCACCCCCGAGCTGGCGCACAACCCCCAGCCGTGAACCAGCCGATGACCACACTGGAGATCGCGGTCATCGGCTCCGGGCCAGCCGGGCTGTACACCGCGGAGGCACTGATCAAGCAGTCGGCCGCGCTGGAGCCGCCCGTCACCGTCCGGGTGGACGTGATCGACCGGCTGGTGACCCCGTACGGCCTCGTCCGCTACGGCGTCGCCCCGGACCACCCGTCGATCAAGTCGATCGCCGAATACCTGCGCACCGTCCTGGAGCACCCGGACGTGCGGTTCCTCGGCGGCGTGCACCTGGGTGAGGACGTGACCCGCGAGGACCTGCTGGCCAGCTACGACGCGGTCGTCTACGCGACCGGTGCGATGCGGGACCGCCGGATGGGCATCCCGGGCGAGGACCTGCCCGGCAGCTTCGCGGCCACCGACTTCGTCAACTGGTACTGCGGTCACCCGGACATGAGCATGGACGCGTTCGCCCTCGATGCCGAGTCGGTGGCGGTCATCGGGGTCGGCAACGTGGCGGTGGACGTGGCCCGCATCCTGGTCCGGGACCCGGCCGAGCTGCGCCCCACCGACGTGCCGCAGCCGGTGCTCGAGACCCTGATGGCCAGCAAGGTCCGCGACGTCCACGTGATCGGCCGCCGCGGCGCCGCTCAGGCCAAGTTCACCACCAAGGAACTGCGCGAGCTCGGCGAGCTCAGCGGGGTGGACATCCTGGTTGACCCGGCCGAGGTCGACTCAGCCACGTCCGACCCGGCCGGGCTGAGCGCACTGGCCGCCGAGACTGACCGCCGGGTCCGCGGCAACCTGGCCGTGATCAGGGGCTGGGCCGACCGGCCGCCGGCGGGGGACGTGCGCAGGCTGACCGTCCGGTTCTGGCTGCGGCCCGAGCAGATCGAAGGCACGGGGCGGGTTTCCGGTCTGACTGTCGAGCGCACCAGGCTGGACGAGACGGGCGTGCTCACCGGAACCGGTGAACTGGAGACCATCCCGGTCCAGATGGTGCTGCGCAGTGTCGGATATCAGAGTGTGCCGCTGCCGGGAGTGCCGTTCGACGAGCGCACCGCCACCGTGCCCAACTCTGAGGGGCGCGTCCTCGGCCCGGACCGCGCGCCGCTGCCGGGGGAGTACGTGGCGGGCTGGCTCAAGCGAGGCCCCACTGGCGTCATCGGTACCAACAAGTCCGACGCAGCCGCGTCGGTTCGTTCGTTGCTGAGCGATTGCGCGGGGGGCGGCGGGGCGGAGCACGAGGGCGCGGCGCAGCGCGGGGGGAGCAGGCGGCAGGCTCTGGAGGACCTGCTCGCGGCCCGCGGGATCACGCCGGTGAGCTACGCGGACTGGCTCCGGGTGGAGCGGGCCGAAGCGGCGCTGGGCGGCGAGCTCGGCCGCGGGGCCAGGGTCAAGCTGCCGGGGCGGGAGGCCCTGGAAAGCATCTGCCGCCCGCCCGTCTCCTGAGGGCGCCGTAACCCCTCGTTTCCTGCCTGTTAACCAAGGATTCAGCTTCCCGGCGCCGTGCGCAGGCCCCGGGACTCTTCGGAATGCGATCCATGGGGACAATGGGGGCATGAGCGTTGACCAGGCAGGCGTCGAGCGCAGCGAGGACGGGGCGGGCCGGACGCTGGGCGGGGCCAAGGGCCCGGAAGGCGACCCAGAGCGAAATGCCGCGCTCCGGCTCGCCGGAGATGTGCCTGGTCATCAGCCCGCCGGGGATCCGGCTGGCGGGGAACTGCCGCCGGACCGGTACTTCGACCGTGAGGAGAGCTGGCTCCGGTTCAATCAGCGGGTGCTGGAACTGGCCGAGGACGAGTCGATTCCGCTGCTGGAGCGGGTGCGCTTCCTGGCTATCTTTTCGAGCAACCTGGATGAGTTTTTTATGGTGCGGGTGGCGGGCCGGATGCGGCGGATGGCCACCGGCCTGCCGGTGGAGAACATCAGGGGGCTGCCCGCCGACCAGATACTTGAGCGCACCCTGGACACCGCCCGCGAGCTGAGCCTCCGGCACGCCGAGTACTTCAACGGCCACGTCGTGCCCGCGCTGGCCGCGGAGGGCATTGAGATCCTGCGGTGGAAGGAGCTTTCCGCCGACGAGCAGGAGAACCTGCAGCAGCTGTTCCGGGACCGGATCTACCCGGTGCTCACGCCCCTGGTCGTGGACCCGGCCCACCCGTTCCCCTACATTTCTGGCCTGTCACTCAGCCTGGCGGTCATGGTCGCCGATCCGCGCACCGGCGTGACCATGTTCGCCCGGGTCAAGGTACCGCCGCTGCTGCCCCGGTTCCTCACCGTCAGCGAGTACCGGTTCGTACCGCTGGAAGACGTGATCGCGGCGCACCTGAACGAGCTGTTCGTCGGCCTTGACGTCCTGGAGCAGCACGTGTTCCGGGTCACCCGGACCCGGGACCTGGAGGTGGACGAGGACGTCACGGAAGACCTGATGCAGTCGCTGGAGCGTGAACTGCTCCGGCGGCGTTTCGAGCCTGCCGTCCGGCTCGAGGTCGAGGAGTCGATGTCCGCTGAGGTACTGGAGAAGCTGGTCACTGAGCTGGGCATCGAGCGCCGGGCCGTGTACCACCTGCCGGGGCCGCTGGACCTGTCCGGGCTGAACGCGATCGCCGACCTGGACCTGAGGAAGCTGAAGTACCCGCGGTTCGTCCCGTCGGACTCGGCGGTGCCGCAGGACGCGGGCATCTTCAGCACGCTGCGCAAGCGGGATGTCCTGGTGCACCACCCCTACGACTCGTTCGCCAGCACCGTCGAGCGGCTGACCGTCGAGGCGGCCGCCGATCCCCGGGTTCTCGCGATCAAGCAGACCCTCTACCGGACCAGCGACACCTCCTCCATCGTGGAGGCGCTGATCGACGCGGCCGAGGCGGGCAAGCAGGTCGTGGTGGTGGTGGAGCTCAAGGCCCGCTTCGATGAGCGCGCTAACATCATCTGGGCGCGGAAGCTGGAGGAAGCGGGCTGCCATGTGGTGTACGGCTTCGTCGACCTGAAGACGCACTGCAAGATGGCGCTGGTGGTCAGGGAAGAGGCCGACGGCACGCTGCGCCGCTACTGCCATATCGGCACCGGCAACTACAACCCCGCTACCGCCCGGCATTATGAGGACTTTGGCCTGCTCACGGCCGACCCGGAGGTGGGCGGGGACGCCACCGACCTGTTCAACCACCTGACCGGGTACAGCCTGAAGAGTTCCTACCGCCGCTTCCTGGTCGCCCCGGAGGGTCTGCGGGCCGGCCTGCTGGAGCGGATCGATGAGCAGACCGCCCGGCAGCGCGACGGCCTGCCGGCCAGGATCCACTTCAAGTGCAACGCCATCGTCGACGAGGCGGTGATCGACGCGCTGTACCGGGCGTCCCGCGCGGGCGTGCCGGTCGACCTGTGGGTCCGGGGGATCTGCGCGGTCCGCCCGGGGGTGCCCGGCCTGTCGGAGACGGTCCGGGTGCGCAGCATTCTGGGCCGCTTCCTGGAGCACTCGCGGATCTACGCGTTCGGCGATGACGGGGAGGTGTGGATCGGCAGTGCCGACCTGATGCACCGCAACCTGGACCGCCGGGTGGAGTTGCTGGTCCGGGTGACGGACGCCGAGCAGCAGGCCGAGTTGCGGTCGCTGATCGGCCGGGCCATGGACGAGAACACGTCGTCGTGGTGGCTGGACGCCGATGGGACGTGGGTCAGGCATCACCTCGATTCCGACGGGAAGCCGCTGCTCGACCTGCAGCAGTACCTGATTCAGACCCGGCGCGTGCGGCCTGTCCCTGGCCCTGACGCCGATGGATGACGCGGCCGCCGACGATGAGATCCGCGCGGCCGGCTGCGTGGTGTGGCGGCCGGGCGCCCGAAGCACCGAGATCGCCCTGGTGCACCGGTCGCGCTACGACGACTGGAGCCTGCCGAAGGGGAAACGTGAGCCCGGCGAGCATGTCCTGGAAACGGCCGTCCGGGAGGTGGCCGAGGAAACCGGGGTAGCGGTCATCCTCGGCCGGCGCCTCCGCTCGACGCGTTACCAGCGGGGGGAGCGGCCCAAGGTGGTGGACTACTGGGCGGCGCGGCCGGCCGTGGCGGGCCCGCAGGCCGGGTTCGTCCCCAACAGCGAAGTGGATCTCCTGGACTGGCTGCCTGTGCCGGAGGCGCGGGCCAGGCTGTCCTACGCCCGCGACGCTGACGTGCTCGACGACTTCGCTTCCGGCCCCACCGACACGGTCCCGTGCATCATGCTGCGGCACTCCGGCGCCGGGAGCAAGGAATCCTGGCCCGGCGACGACCTGCTCCGGCCGCTGGACGCCCAGGGGCTCCGGGATGCGCAGGTGCTGGCCCGTCTGCTGGGCTGTTACGCGCGGCGCCGGGTGATCAGTTCTCCCGCGCGGCGCTGCGTGGCCACGGTCGAGCCCTACGCGGCGCTGGCGGGCCTGGTCATCGAGACCGAGCCCGCCTTCCTGGCCGGCCCCTCGGCCGCCGCGCCGCCCGACTGGATGCTCCCGGCCCGGCAGCGGATCGAGGACCTGGTCGGCGACCCGGTGCCAGCGGTCATCTGCGCGCACCGGGAGAATCTGCCGGTCCTGCTGGACTGGGTGTGCGCGCGGCTGGGGGCCAAGGTCCCGGACGGCCCGCCGCTGGAGAAGAGCGCCTTCTGGGTGCTGCACATCGGCGGGGGCACGGTAGCCAGCACTGAGCGCCACCATCCGCCGGCGGCCTGAGATTGCTGTCCGAGGACGGCTTCAGCGGATACGGAGTCTCACGAATGATCGGCTGGTGCACCGTCCCCTTGGGCGCTCTCCTCGGCGGCATATCTCTGCAAACCCTGGGCGCGGTGCCAACCTTCGCCGCCCTGGCGACGTGCCTGGCCATCGTCGCGGCCGCGTCGACGGCGAGCCAGCAGATCAGACGGGCCTCAAGGCCGGAACGCTCACAAACCTGAGAACGAGCTACGCGTCACGCGATGTTACGGCGCGGTGTATGGGCGGCCTGCGGGCGTATTACTATCCTGGCCAGTCTGTGCGGGCCATGACAAGTCGATTGGATGCGGTGGGATCCGGGGCCGCAGGGGGCCGGCCGGCCCATCGCCAGCATGCAGATCCCTTCGCCGCCCGAGACGGCTGGAGCCGGACGGGCCAGTTCATCTAGACCGGGTCGCCGAGGTCTCGCGACATCCAGCCGGCTGTGTCGAAGCGCACGGGCTGATCGCCGACCAGCGCTGCCAGGTGCGTCTCAAGGCTCTCGAGCTGGGCGGTTCCGATCTGCCGCTCCCATTGATCGCGCAGCTCGTCGAAGATCGCCTCACCCTGACGCAGCACCTCGAAGCCGAGCGGGGTGACCTGAAGGCGCATGCGGCGGGCGTGGCGGGGGTCTGTGTCACGTGTCACGTATCCGCGCTCCTGCAGCACCGCGATGGTTTTCGCCGCTGCCTGCTTGGAGACGGACAGGCGGCGGCCGAGTTCTGAGGCGTTGCCGGCGCCCGCGGCGATGGCCCGCATCGCGAAGTCGTGGACGGGACGCACATCCTCGTAGCCGCGGCGGGCTAGCTCGGCTGTCGCGGTGTCCACCAGTGAGCGGAAGCCTCCGAGCAGGAGCAGGGCGAGATCGGCGCCGGAGCGGGACATGGGAGAAGACTACGGTAGCGACTGGACAGTGACAACCAGGTTGGCTAGAGTCAATGACATCCAGGTTGTCTAAGCAAGGAGCAGGAATGGACGTAACGCCAGCTGGTCCCGCGCTGCCGGGGATCACGCACCACTATGCGGAAGTCAACGGGACCAGGCTGCACTACGTCGCGGCGGGGACCAGCGGCTCTCCGGTCCTGCTGGTCCACGGGTTTCCCGAGACCTGGTGGGCCTTCCGGAAGCTCATCCCGCTGCTCGCGGCCAGCCACCGGGTCTTCGCCGTCGACCTGCGCGGCTTCGGCGACTCC
>JAWWPY010000179.1:0-5714 GCA_033854735.1 Streptosporangiaceae bacterium
GGCAGTGTCACCCGGACCTGGTCCCGGAGCGGCTCGCGTCCGAGCGGCCCGGCTCGATATGGCTCCGCCGGGTGCGGTGACCCGGCCCTCCGTTCAGCCCCGGGCCGCAATCTCCTGCAACTGGTCACCGACCTGGCCGTAGAGTTCGCCGGTCTGCGGGCAGCGCCACCGGCCACCGTCGGTTTCCTGCAACGGCACTCCGGCTTGGCCGACCCACCCGACCCGCCGTGCGGGCACCCCAGCGACCAGCGCGAAGTCCGGCACATCCCGGGTCACTACCGCGCCGGCCGCGACCAGCGCCCACCGGCCGACCTCGACGCCAGCCAGGATGACGGCGCGGGCTCCCAGCGCTGCCCCTTGCCGCACCACCACTCCGCGGGCCGCCCAGTCCGCCGGCCTCTTGAGCCGCCCGGTCATGTCGGTCGAACGGGGATACGTATCGTTCGTCAGCACGACAGCGGGACCGACGAACACCTCATCCTCCAGCTGCGCCGGCTCGTAGACGAGCGCGTAGTTCTGCAGCTTGACGTTGTCGCCGATGATCACGCCTGGACCCACGTACGCCCCGCGCCCCACGATGCACCCGCGGCCCAGGCGGGCGTCTTCCCGTACCTGCGCCAGATGCCAGACCGTCGTTCCCTCGCCGAGCGTGGCCCGGTCATCCACGTCGGCCGTGGACTCGATCCGCGCACCGTCCATGGCAGTCACCTCCGCGCTAGGGTGTGGCCTGCATCAACCAAGATCCGCGGGACACACCCTAGTTCACTGACCTGGCCGCCCGCTCGCGCCAGGCCGGCCAGTTCCGGGAGGAGCGGGGCTGGAGCCCCGGCGCCGTGCCGGGCGCCTTAGAACCATTCCTCCCAGTTGTCATAGGCGCCGGCCAGCGCGGCGCGGAACAGCGCCGGCCGGTCGACCCGCGTGATGAACGTGCGCGCGACGGTACCCTCAGGGCGGGTGTTGACGGACTGCGCGTACACCGTCGTGTAGCCAGCCTCAGCCGCCGCCTGACCAGCGGCCTGGGTCCAGTTGTGGGACTGGCCCAGCGGGATGGCGAACTCGACGGTCTCCGCGCCCAGCATGCGACTCATCCGCTCGCGGGAGACCTCGAGTTCCCGGCGCGCCTCGGCTGGCTCGAGCCGGCCGAAGTCGGGATGAGTGACCGAGTGGCTCGCCAGGCTCATCCCGGCCTCACCCAGCGCGCTCACGCCCCGCCAGTCGAGCACCAGCTGATAGCCGTCCGGGCGCTGCCCATCGGCCCATCCGGTGACCACGAACGCGGTGGCGGGAACGCCGTGATGGCGCAGGACGGGCACGGCGTGGGTCAGCACGCTGATCATCCCGTCATCGAAGGTCAGCGCCAGCTGGGGCTTGTCCGGCTCGGCCATCACCTCGGCGGGGGTGGCGAAGCTCCAGCCGTCGTCCACAGCGATCTGCAGGTGCCGCTCGAAGTCGTGCGGGGTGACGTCGTTTACCCCCCACTCCGGTGTCCCGATCGAGTGATAAGCGAGAATCCGGCCTCGCTTGGCCGGGGTGCGCCCGGCGGCGGTGCGGATGGCCAGCGCCCGGCGCTCGATCCTGATCCGCCCGCTGACAGCACCCCGGTGAGCCCTGACCCGTCCGCTGGCGACACCCCGAGAAGCAAGCTGAGCAGGCCGCGAGCCGCTCAATGACGAGCGAACCGATTCCATCTTCATGCCGGAGTCCGGGCGGAGGCCAGCGAGAGCGCCTGCGCCAGGGCGTCGACGACTGTCTGCTGCTCGGCGGCGGTGAGTTCGTGGTGCACTGGCAGGATCAGGGTCCGCGTGGTGAGGTGGTCGGTGACGGGCAGCGGTCCGTGCGGGTGGCCGTCATACGCCGGCTCGAGGTGTGCTGCCATGATGCCGCGGCGAGCCGAGACGCCGGCCGCGGCGAGGTGCGCAAGCACGTCGACCACGGGGGGAGCGCCGTCGGGCAGTTCCACCCAGAACGACTGGTGGTTGCTGGTCCCATGCGCCGGGTCGCGCACCGGGCGCACGGGCAGCTTCTCGAGCAGCGCGTAATACCGGTCGGCAATCTCGCGGCGCCGCGCGACGATGCCGGGCAGGCGGCCTAGCTGGACGAGTCCCATCGCGGCCTGCATATCGGTCATGCGGTAGTTGAAGGCCGTCTCCGCGTAGCCTTCGAGTACCACCCCGCCCGCCGCGTGCCGGTCGGCCGCCGACACCGTCATCCCATGCTCGCGCAGCCTGCGCAGGCGCGCGGCCCACTCGGGGTCATCGGTGGTGATCATCCCGCCCTCACCGGTGGTGAGCAGCTTGCGGGGGTGGAACGACCACGCGGCTATGAGCGCTCCCTCGCCCACTGGGCGCCCACGTACCGTCGATCCCGCGGCGCACGCGGCGTCCTCGACCACTGGCAGGTCACCGCAGACCGTCCTGAGCGCGGCAATGTCGGCGGGCTGCCCGCCCTGGTGCACCGCCAGCACGGCCCGGCTGCGGGGCGACAGCGCGGCGGCGACCGACTCCAGCGTGAGATTGCCCGACTCGGGTGCGACATCGGCGAACACCGGCGTCGCGCCGCAGTAGCGCACGACGTTTGCGGTGGCGATGAACGAGAACGACGGCACGACCACCTCATCGCCGGCGCCTATGCCGAGCAGGTAAAGGATCAGGTGCAGGGCCGTGGTGCACGACGACGTGGCGACCGCGTGCTCGGCCCCGACGTGTGCAGCGAACGCCCGCTCGAACTCCGCGACGCGCGGGCCTTGTGCCACCCACCCGGAGCGGACGACGTCGGCTACCGCGGCCGCCTCCTCCTCGCCGAGCCACGGCCGCATGACAGGGATCATGATGGTGCGGTCCCGGCCGCGCGCTCGGCGCGCCACCACGCGACGAGCCGCTCAAGGCCTTCGGCGAGGTCCACGTCGGCTTTCCAGCCGAGACGATCCGCGGCACGTGAGACGTCGGCCAGGCGCCGGGTTACCGAGTTGACGCCACGCGGCGGCCCGAACTCCAGCGGCAGGTCACGGCCCATGACGCGGATCAGCGTCTCCGCCAGTTCTTGCAGGCTGGTTTCCGTTCCGCTGGCGATGTTGAACACTTCGTCGGTCGCGTCATTCGCGGCCGCGAGCAAGTTCGCCCTGGCGATGTCCTCGGTGAAGACAAAATCCATGGTCTGGGTGCCATCGCCGAGGATCAGTGGCGGCTGGCCCGCCTCTATCCTTTCCATCCACCGGATCAGGACCTCGGTGTAGAGACCGTGGATGTCCATCCGCGGGCCGTACACGTTGAAGTACCGCAGCGCGACATAGTCCAGGCCGCGCATGGCATGGAAGCTGCGCAGCAAGCCCTCGTTGAACGTCTTGGCCGCCCCGTAGAGGGTGTCATTGTCGTAAGGATGCTGCCGCTCAGTCGTCGGGAATTCTTCGGCCAGCCCGTAGACCGATGCCGACGAAGCGGCGATCACCTTGCGGATCCCGGCGTCGGCCGCGGCCTCGACGACCTCGTACGTACCGTCGACCAGGACCTCAAGGGCGAGCCGGGGTTCAGTCGCGCACTGGGTGATCCTGATGGCGGCCTGGTGGAACAGCAGGTCAGTGCCGGCCATCAGAGTGGACACCAGCTTGCGGTCCCGGATATCACCCTCGACGACCCGGACAATGCCCGAGCCCATCGCGCTAGCGAGGTTGGCCGGCCGGCCCCGGACGAAGTTGTCGAGCACGGTGATCTGGCCCGCGCCCGCCGCCACAAGCTGGTCGACGATGGTCGAGCCGATGGTGCCCGCGCCACCGGTCACGAGGCAACGCTCGCCCTGGATCATTTTCCTGCCTCCGTCATGACTGGAACGCGGATACCGCCGCGCTCTACGCTCTGCGACGCCGCCTCAAGCAAGCCGAGCACCCGTAGCCCGGCCCGCCCATCGGTGAGGGGCGGGCGGCCTTCGTTGATGGCCGCGGCGAACTCGGTCATCACCGCCATCAGCGCTTCCCGTTCGGGAAGAGCCGGAACCAGGGCATCACCGGTCCGGTAGGAGATGAGCGCGTCCCGCCGCTCGTCAGCCGTCACCGCGCTGACCGGGAGACGGTCCACTCCGCGGTCGTGAATCATAAGCCGGGCGGCTGGGTTCATATCGTCCCAGACGATGGTACGCCGGGAGCCGCCGAAGACTGTCGTGCGGATCTTTGTCGGGCTCAGCCAGTTGACATGGACATGCGCCAGGCACCCGTTGGACAGCCGGACGGACAGGTAGGCCAGGCAGGCCCGTCCCGCACCGATCGGGTCGCTGGTCTCAGCCGCGACGGACACCGGCCTGACATCCTCGGGAAGCACGAAGTCGAGGATCGACAAGTCATGCGGCGCCAGATCCCAGAGCACGTCCACGTCGGGCTGGACCAGCCCGAGATTGATTCGGACCGAGTCCACGAACTGCACGTCGCCGATCTCGCCTCCCCGGATGAGCTCCCGGACCCGCCGCACCGCTGGCGTGTAGCAGTAGGTGTGGTCGCACATCAGCGCCAGCCTGGACTGCTCCGCTTGCGCGGTCAGCTTCTCCCCCTCCGAGACCGAGGCCGTGAGCGGCTTCTCCACCAGCACGTGCTTTCCCGATTCCAAGGCGGCACGGACGAGGTCGAAGTGGGTCGCGGCCGGAGTCGCGATCGCCACCGCGGCGACATCCGGGTCGGCTAGCACCGTCTCGTATGACGTGGTCGCCTTCACGGTGCTGTGACGGCCGAGAACCGCCTGCGCCCGCTCCTCGTTGAGGTCGCACAGCCACTCCAGCCGGAGTTCCGGCGTCGCGAGCGCCGTGCGGACGAGGTTCGGCCCCCAGTAACCGGCACCGATCACCCCTAGGCCGATGGGCGACATTCGATTGCTCCCCCTGTTGCGTTGGCTGCTCCCGGCCGCGTCGCGACGTTGGCGCACGCAACCGTCCAGGTACGCATTAGACGCTTGATTAGAGGTTCACGATTGCCGCTTCGGGCAACTTTCTGCGAAAATACTATGTAATGCCTGGTCAGGGGCATCTGGGGAGAGCGTGCCGAAGCGCTCCACCGGTGATGATCACCTGGCGCCGGGTCAGGGCGGGTGTTCGTGCATACTTGCCCCCGGTGGTGAGTGTTCTGTGGTGAGTGTTGTCGTTCCGGCACATAACGAGGCCCGCGTGATCGGGCGCCTGCTCGGGCAGCTCGTGTCTCCCGTGCGTCCGGATGACTTCGATGTGATCGTCGTCGCCAACGGCTGCACCGACGACACGGCCGAGGTGGCGGCGTCCTTCGGGCCGTCCGTCCGGGTGCTGTCGATCCCGGTGCCGTCCAAGCGGGAGGCCCTGCTGGCTGGCGACCGGGCGGCCCGGGACTTCCCCCGCATCTATGTCGATGCGGATGTAGAACTGCGGGCCGGAGATGTCCAGGTGTTGGAGGCCGCGCTGCGGCGACCCGGCGCGCTGGCCGCCGGCCCGGACCGGGTGCTCGCGCTGACCGGGAGTCCCTGGCTGGTCCGCTGGTACTACGACGTGTGGACCCGGCTTCCCGAGGTCCGAAGCGGACTGTTCGGGCGGGGCGTGATAGGCCTGAGCGAGGCGGGGCACGCGCGCGTCGCCAGCTTGCCGCCCCTGCTCGCCGACGACCTCGCAGCCTCGCTGGCGTTCGCGCCGGACGAGCGCGTCATCGTGCTTGGCGCACAGGTGATCATCCATCCACCGCGGACCGCTGGTGACCTGCTTCGCCGCCGGGTTCG
>JAWWPY010000180.1:0-6363 GCA_033854735.1 Streptosporangiaceae bacterium
GGCCGAGCCTGGGGACGGCCGCGCGGCCGCAGCCGCGGCTGTCCCCGAGGATCCGCTGCAGCCGCCGAGGGCGAGGACCAGCCCGCACCCCACCGCAACGAGCGGGACCGCAGACCTCGCCGAGCGCTCGGCGCCGCGTCGGACCATTATCTTCACCTTTCCTCGACGGTACATCCGCCCCATCTACAGCAGGTAACACGCGCGTCAGCCAAAACCCAGGTGCGCCAAGAGATCGCCCCGGTCATCTGCGTGCAGAACAGGTACGGCGTCGACTTCGGACGCGTCAACGACGAGATGCTGCGTACATGCGGCGAGCAAGGCATCGCGTTCGTGCCTTTCTTCGCGGTTACCGCTACCGCCGAGAGGCGGGCGGTGTCGCCGACAACGACGCGGTACTCGCCATCGCCCGCGCCCACGGGGCGACCCCGGCGCAGGTACGCATCGCCTGGACGCTGCACCGCGGGCCGCACGTGCTGGCCATCCCGGGTACGGGTAATCCGGATCACCTGGCCGAGAACATAGCCGCCGGAACGCTCGACTTGTCTGCCGACGAGTTGACCGGCCTCGAATAGGCCTGCCCGGGGACCGCTAGCTTTGGCCGGCGGGTGCGGCGTTGCGGGGCCCGAGTCGCTGGTGCACGATCTGCCGGGCCAGGTCCAGGACTGCAGGGTCGTCGTGCAGGACGAAGTTGGTGTCGGCGGCCAGGATAATCCCATTCAGCTCGAAGGCGAGCCGGTCAGGGTCCTCGCTGGCGGGAAGCTCGTTCTGCTCGAGAGCGGTGGCCGCGAAGCCCCGGATGAGCGCCGCGAACTGGGACTGGAACGCCGCGACCAGTTCCTTCACCGGGCCAGGGCGGGTGCCCATCTCCAGCGCCGCGCTGGCCATGAAACAGCCTCCGGGGAAGGTGCGGCGCTGCAGGTGGTCGAAGAAGGCCTCGCACACTGCTAGCAGCTGGGCCAGGCCGGGCGGAGCCGCGAGAGCGGGCTGCACGACTTCTTCCTGGAAGATCCGGGCGGCCTCCTGCACGGTGGCCAGCTGAAGTTCCTGTTTGGAGCCGAAGTGCGCGTAGAGGCCGCTCTTGCTCATGCCGATCGCGGCAGCCAGGTGCCCGATCGACAGGCCCTCCAGCCCGTCGACGGTGGCCAGTGACGCGGCAGCGCGCAGGATCGCGCCGCGGGTTCGTTCGCCGTCAGCGCGTGTGCGCCGCTGCCCGTGGCCGTCCTGCTTCGCGGTGTTTCTCATCGTCATTGACAAGATAGCACGACCGATCGTACTTTAACCTTCTAGTACGAACGATCGTGCTAACTGAGCGGGAGGCAGCAATGGCCGGCAAGGCAGTGATCAGTCTCACCACAGGCCTGGAAGACCCGGAAAAGGTGACCGTGGCGTTCCTCGTCGCGGTCGGTGCCGCCGAATCGGGGCGGCCGACCCTCATGTTCCAAGCTAAGGAAGCCGTCCGGCTCACCCTCGACGGGGTAGCTGCAGGTGTCGCCTGCGACGGATGCCCCGCCCTCGGTGACCTGCTCGCCCGGTACGAGAAGGCTGGCGGGCGGTACATGGTCTGCCCCATCTGCTTCAACGCCAAGCAACTCGACCAGGGCAGCCTGCTGCCCAACGCTGAACTGGCAGGCACCGTCCAGCTGTGGGAATGGATCGGCGACGAAGGAGCGACAACCTTCAGTTACTGAAGGGCCTGGAGAGCGAATGCACGATCAATTCATTTACACAACGGACGACATGCTGCGTCTGCTCGATGCGCTCCTGGCGGACAGAGGTGGCGCCTGGTGGAACGAGTTCTTCTCAGCTCGTTCCAAGCCGTGCCCGTTCCTCGTCGAATGGCCCGACGAGAATCTCGTTGAGTGGTTCGACGAGGGCTTGCTCACTCCTGGACACGTCCTTGAGCTGGGATGCGGGCACGGGCGGAACGCCACCTTCCTGGCCGGTCTGGGATGCAGCGTCGACGCCGTTGACTTCTCGGCCGAGGCGATCGAGTGGGCCATGGAGCGAGCGAAGACGGCCGGCGTCCCGGTGAACTTCCAGTGCTGCTCCATATTCGACGCAACGTTCACGGGACGGTCCTACGACCTGGTCTACGACTCTGGTTGCTTTCACCACCTTCCTCCGCACCGCCGCAAGGACTATGTCGAACTCGTGCGCCGGGCGCTCAAGCCAGGCGGTAGCTACGGCCTCGTGTGCTTCCGGCCGGAAGGCGGAAGTGGCTACACGGACCGGCAGGTGTACGAGCGCCGGAGTCTCGGGGGCGGCCTGGGCTACTCGGAATATCGCCTCCGTGCCTTGTGGGATAAGGAGCCCTTCTCAGTGCATGTACTTCGACAGATGGCGAAGACAGATAGCCGGGGTCCATGCTTCGGCGAAGACTTCCTGTGGGCACTATTGGCCACGAAGGACCATTCCCCAGTCACCAGCGCCTGGCGAGCGGATCAAGGGGACTACCGGGCGGCGATGCCCGAGAGCAGCGCGAGGTGACGGGCTGGAACTCCGGGACGACTAGGACTAGGACGGGCTCGTGGGGGGCGGCGTACCCGGGCCGAGGGGAAATATGATCAACCGCTGCCCCCAATGCCGTCGCAGCTGGTGAATCGGGTCCAGGCGCAGCGCACGGGCCAGCCATGTGCCGCCCTGTCGGCCGGTCGCCAGGATCACCTCGTCATACTCGTGACCGCGGATCTCTGAGTGCACCGCCTTGAGCAGATCCTCGTCGCTGATGAGGCCGCTGGCCTGGCAGCCGATTGTCGTCAGGTGCTGCACGGACAGGTTCATTCGATGCTCAGCGGCAGCACTGATGTCGTGGTCCGGGCGGGGCGCTATGGGGAACTTCCCGGCTCTGGCGCCGAGAAGAAGCTCCATTGCCGGCAGCCGTGCTTGGCGCGTACTGACCAGAGACAACACGGTCACCTCGCACGGCTCCTGCTCTTGCTTTGCGACGAGATAGTTGATCGGCTCTAGGTCGAGCTGCTCGTCAAAGGCAAGCAAGTCCATGTCCAGCACAAGCAAATACCGCTGCACGTCCATCACTTCCCTCAGGGCTATTTAGAAAGCCCGATAACGGTCTACCCGGTGCCGCGGCCTGAAACCTGTCGCGGCTGGCCGGCTCCCCATCAAGCATCCGTGCGTGTCTCCGGCATGATCACGTCTCGTGGACCGACTGAACGATCAGGAGCGTGAAGGGCTCGCTGGCTGCGCGGGCGTCCTGGTCCATCTGACCGAGAGAACCCGCCCGGCGTGACGACCAACGAACAGCGGGTCCGCAGCTTCCTCGACAGCGACCGCGCGGCCTGGTACGACCACGTCAACGTCACCGCGCACGACCACGGCGGCCATTTCATCCCGTGGGAGATCCCCAGCGAGTGGATCGATGACCTCCGGCGTACGTTCCGCGGACGATGCTGAAACCGGCTGTCACGGCGCCGGCTTGGCGGGCGGCAGCGGAGGCATATTGTCCTTGGCCGTCGGGGCGAGGAGCTTGGTCACGTCAAGCTTCGACCCGACCATCTGCTTGAGCATGAAGTCGTGGTTGAGGTCGAGGATCGCGCGGGTTTCGGCGGCGATCACGGCATTGCGGTTGAGGCTCAGCTCATTGTCCTGCTGCTGTTCGCCCGACAGGGACCAGTTCGTGGAGCCCTTCACCGTGTACACGCCATCGACGATCACGATCTTCAGGTGCGAGATCGCGTTATGCACCGAGCTGGTGCCGATGGCGATGCTATTGCCGAAGGCATCGTTGTTCCACTTGGCCAGGATCTGCTTCTCGTGCACCCCAGCGGCCTGGCTGCGGTCCAGGCTCATCTGCACATAGACCTTCTCGTCGGTGAGCTTGCCCTGGATGATCTTGTTCAGCTCGTCGTCGTCGTAGCCGAACATGTTGACCACGATGGAGTGCTGGGCGGTCGCCAGCACGGCAGCGAGCAGGCCGTGGACGTCGTCCCGCGGAGCGAAGAACGTCCTCTCGTCGCTGGGGTAGCCCTCCAGGAACCGGCCCTCGGCCTTGTACTTACCGAGCTCGTCCCACACGAACTGCGGATCGGCCATCGCAATCCCCCTTGTCTTTTATCCCTATGGTGGCGAGTCCATGCCCGTGGCGCCGCGCATAGCCCGGGATCGGGTCAGCCGGTGATGAGCGCGGCCAGTTTCTGAAGGGCTTGCTTCGTGCCCACCTCGTTGTCTTCGGGCCGGACTCCTGCTGGTATGCCCTCGCAGAGGACGGTGATTTCAGTTCCCTCGTCGGTGTCGGTGAAGCTCGTGGTCATCTTCATCTCGCCGGCGAATCTCGGGTCCTGCGACTCGAACTCAATGACTTCCACGATCTTTTCGTCCGGCACCAATTCGGTAAATCTGCCTTGGAAGGTGTCCGTGCTTTCGGTGGTCTTGCCGCCCAGCGACTGCTGCGGGTTCTGGTAGGTGAGCGACATCCGGAACGTGCCGCCCTCACGCGCGTCGAAGACGTGCATCTGGCCCGTCATGCTGTCCGGCACCCGCCACGTGGCCAAAGCGTCCGGGTCCAGGCAGGCTTGGTATACGGCCGGGCGCGGTGCCTTGATTATCTTGGAGACCCGCGTGCTCGCGCGCCCGCCGGGAGGCTCTGTCATGTTGGTGCACCGTGCCTTCCTGAAAGGGATGTCCCGCGCCGTCAGAGACCTGGCAGGCCGTCGATGCTGGTGGTGTTGTTCGTCGCCCGGTAGGTGGCCATGCCCTCGGGCCCTTTCTTCTCCGCCGTCAGCCGCAGCAGGTCCCGTTCCCCGGCCAGTTCCATGACCGGCATCCCGTGGCCGCATGAGTCGCTGACCCGGTGCACGTTCACGATGATCACCGCCCGGGTACTTGGGTGCGCTGGGTGCCGGGCCGCCACCTCGTCGTAGGCCGGGTCATCTGGCCGCGCCACAGTGCCGGAGCCGTGCAGGCGCACGATCCGGGGCCGGCGATCGAAGGAGGCGAACATCAGGCAGATGCGGCCGTTCTCACGTAGATGCGCGATCGTCTCCACGCCACTTCCGGTGTAATCGACCCAGCCCACCCGGTGCGGGCCCAGGATGGACAGGGTGCCCTGCCCGCGAGGGGAGACATTGACGCGCCCATCGGAGGCCAGCGGTGCGGTCGCGACGAACCAGACGGGCTGCGCCGTGATCCATGAGGCCAAGGCCTCATCGATGCTGTCGAAGACCTTACCCATGCTCCCAGGGTATAGAGACGCGCAGCGGCCGGGCAGTGCGGCCGGGGCTCATCACTGACGGTCAGCGGTCACTGCTGACAGTGCGAGTCCGGTCGCCCAGTCACCCCAGCGACAGCAGGCCAGCAGCGGTCGGCGCGAAACCGCAACCGCGGTAGAACCCGGCCAGGTGCGGCTCGTAATCGACGTGCAGCCACTCGATCCCGGCCCCGCGGGCCTCGTCAGCCGCCGCGCGGACGAGCCGCTGCCCGAGCCCGTGCCGCCGCTCGTCGGGATGCACCGTGGTATCCAGCACGAACGCGTGAATCCCGCCATCGGTGGCCACGTTGACGTATCCGACCAGGCGCTCACCCCGCCAGGCAGATATCCACGTCAAGCTGCGCTCATGCACCCGGGCGAACCCGGTATTCCCATGACCAGGCCAGGCAGCAACGAACAACGCACTGAGTGCCTCATCAGTCACCGGCGTGCGGACCCGTAGCACGACCATCCCCATGCCCCGATCCTGCCAGCCGCGCCGACCCGAACCGAGGACACTTGGCCGCGAAATGCGTGCCCGGTAGGGTTGCGGCTGTGGACCGGCGCATACAGGTCGCTTTCGACGCTGCGGATCCTCACGCACTCGCCCGGTGGTGGGCTAACGCCCTCCACTACGAGATCGAGGATTGCCACGACCTCGTCACCGGGTTAGTCGCTGATGGTGCCGTCGCGGAGTCTGACGTCCTCCGCCTGGACGGTCGGCTGTTCTTCGCCGACGCCGTCGCGGCCAGCGACCCGCTGGCCGCCGGGCCCCGGCTGTACTTCCAGCGGGTCCCGGAACCGAAGACGGCGAAGAACAGGATGCATCTCGACATACCGGTCGACGCAGACCAGCTTGACGACGAGGTCGAGCGGCTCCGTGCATCGGGAGCTACTTTGGTCGGGTTCAACACTTACCCAGGGCACCGCGCCGCCCTGATGCGCGACATTGAAGGCAACGAATTCGACCTGCACTGACGGCCTCATTTGTCCAGCGTAGGAACGAGCTCTCCTGCACTGGACAAGACGCCGCAATGGCCTGCGCTGTGCCTGGCCAGAGCCGCTGACAGGTTTCTGGAATACGGCCATAGGCTGGGGGTAGTAGCCGGGCCAGAAAGCCGGAAGCCGGTCCCAGGCGGGCGTCGCCGCGGGCGGCCATC
>JAWWPY010000181.1:0-5889 GCA_033854735.1 Streptosporangiaceae bacterium
GCGGCCGGTGGCGGCGCTTAGGCGCCGCCACCGGCAGCCGGCACCTTTCGCTCTCGTCACTCGCCAGGGGTGAGGCGCCTGCCCACCCCCGCCCCTAAGGTCCCCCCGGGTAAGGGTGGGTCGCAGACCAGGGCGTCGCGGGTCACGGCGCACAATGGGTGGAAGGAGTAGGAGGGCTACGTGGCCATGGAGATTCACTCCTACGTTGCGCTCGGGGACAGCTTCACCGAAGGGCTCGACGATGCGACCGCGGTAGGCGGCGGATACCGGGGCTGGGCGGACCGCTTCGCGGAGCACCTCGCGGCGCTCCAGCCTGGCCTGTGCTACGCGAACCTGGCCGTGCGGGGCAAGACCCTGGGTCAGGTCGCGGACGAGCAGATCCCGCAGGCCATCGCGTTCCGGCCGGACCTGGTCAGCATCGCGGCGGCCGGCAACGACATGCTCCGCCCGGGTGCGGACCCTGACGCGCTGGCCGAGTCCTTTGACGAGGTCATCCGCACCCTGCTGCAGGCGGGCTGCCCGGTCCTCATGTTCACCGGCTTCGATCCCCGGTTCCCGGTCCTGCGGCTGATCCGGGGTAAAGTCGCGGCCTTCAACATGCACCTGCGGGCCATCGCCGACCGGCACCAGTGCTCCGTGGTCGACCTGTGGTCGATGAATGTGCTGCGCGATCCGCGCGCCTGGGGCGCCGACCGGCTGCACCTCACTCCCGATGGTCACCGCCGGGTCGCCCTGCGGGCCTGCGAGGTCATGGATGTCCCGGTGGACGAGGACTGGCGCGAGCCCTGGCCGCCCCTGGACCGGCCGCCCCGTTCCCCGGCGGCGGGATGGGTGTCCGCGCGGCGGATGGACGCCCGCTGGGCGCGCGTCCATGCCGCGCCGTGGCTGAGCCGCCGGATCCGCGGCCGTTCCTCCGGTGACGGGATACCGCCGAAGCGCCCCCACTTGCTGCCGCTTTCCGAAGCCGCTGCGCACGCCGGTCTCGAGCTTTAGGATTCGATCCTTAGGGGGTCAGCTAAAGGCCTCCCCGATTCCTGAATAGCCCGAATTACCATTACGGGCGATTTGCCATCCGCTAAGCGCGGTACCGCCAGCCTCGGGGCAGTAGAGCAAGCTTCAGCGCACTAGGACCGCTATCGCCCGATGTGCGCCAGGAATGCCGGGGCGCGTTCCGTTTCGGGCTGGTTAACTTGTGCCCAGGGTGGTGACTCAACGTAGTCGTGCTGTTACGATCGGGTGCGAAGTATGGGGGACGGAACTAATTCCTAGAGACTGAGAGTGGGAGATTCTGGTCATGCCGCGTGCAAAGCGGTTTCACCTAGCGCAGACACTGGCCACCGTGGCCCTGGGGGCCGCCACGCTGGCCATCGCCTATGCCGGGCAACTCCCTGCCCTGGCCTATGGCCCCCCTCCGCCGCCACCTGCTCCGGGCGGGTTCCAGAACGTCGTCGCCACCGCGACCATCGGGCCAGCTGGCGGTGTCATCGGCCCGGTCCAGGTCGATGGGTGCAGGGTCGGCCTGACCGTGCCGCCCGGGACCTTCCAGACCAATGTCCAGGTCAGCATCACCGCGCCCGCCGTGTCGGGCGTCGGCAACGGCGGCCATCCCGGCTACCGCGCCGTCTGCGGGGTCGGCGTCGGCATCACGGTCAACGGCCACCAATACGCCGGGACCTACGGTCACTCGCTGACCCTGACCATCTCTGGGGTCCTCATCAAGTCGGGGGACCGGGTCGCGGTGTGGAACGGCACGTCCTTCGTGTTCACCGGCGCCACGGTGCAGGGTGGCTCGGCGCACATCAGCTTCAAGGGGTCCGGCGAGGACTTCGTCGTGCTGGCCCCTGGAGGCGGTGGCGGGGGCGGCCGGTCGCCCCAGCGCGGGTTCACCGCGGCCGCCCGCAGCAGCCACGGAACCCAGGGAGCGGTTCTCACCAGCCTTTTCCTCACGCGCGCCGGCCAGTCTCCGGCCGGGATCGGAGTCCTGGCTCCTGAATGGCTGACCATCATCAGTCGCTGAACCCACGTCGCGGGGCCGGTTCATAGCCGGTCCCGCGACGTATTTACGCTCATCTTTGCTCCCCGATAAACCCCCGTCGCGATTCCCCATGTCGCGTGAATTTGGAAGGAAAACCGGATATGGCGAGTGCGGCGCGCCGCACGACAGCGGTCATCGGGCTCACCGCGGCGGCCCTGGCCCTCGCGGCCTGCTCTGGAGGCAATTCCCCGGCGAAAGCGAACGGTGCGGTGGCGGTCAGCACGGTGCCGCAGCACATCCTGCGGGCGCCGGGGAGCCTGGTCTCCGCAACGCAGCCGCAGGCAAACGGCATCATGTGGGTGCTGGCCGGGAAATCCAGCATGGGCCTGTTCCAGATGGATTCTTCGACCGGCCACCTCACCGGCAGCGTTTCGGTGAGTGCCGCGGCGCGTTCGGTGGCCGAAACGTCCACCGGGGTCATCGGCCTGGCCCTGGGCCGCGGCAAGTCCGGCGCCCTGCAACTCATGTCCAGCACCGGCAAACCGGTCAAGAGCGTGCCGCTGCCCGCCCCGGCGCGCCAGGTCGTGGTGGGCAGCGATGGCACCACCTTCTACGTGCTGAGCGGCAACGGCAGGACCGCGAGCGTGACCATCGTGGGCTCCCGCGCCGGGAAGGTCCTGGGCAGCGTCCCCATGCCGTCCGACGCCGTGTCGGTGGCCCCGGACGTTCCGCAGACCACGCTGTACGCGCTAGAGGGCAACGGGTTCGTGGACCAGATCAACGTCACCGGCGGCAAGGTCGTGGCCAAGTTCAAGGCCGCCACCAAGGACGACACCGCCCAGTCGATCGCGCTCAGCCCGGACGGCGGCTCACTCTACGTCCTGAAGAACAACGGGACCGCGTCCAATGTCGCCGACGTGAACACCTCGACCGAGGCGGTCCGGAAGGTCCTGCCGGCGCCGGGCAACTGTGTCGGGCTGCTCGTCTCCTCCAGCGGAGGCCAGCTCTACGAACTGGTGGGGACAGCCAAGTATGGGAACATCCAGGTCTTCGCGGCCTAGCCTCGCGCGGGCCGCGAGGCGATGAGTATTCCGGCAGGACGACACCGATCCGCAGGCCACCGGGCAGCCGGCTCAGGGCGGCTACCCGGTCTGCTGGCGGCCGTGCCCGGCCGCCTGGCCGGCCTGCGCGGCGTGGTAGCCACATCGGCGCCCCCCGCCTGGGGCAGTCACGGCGAGGCTGATGCCGACGGCCCAGGCTGGACCGAGCGGGCGCTGCGGACGCTAGCGGCGGTCTTCGTCCTCACCTGGTCTTTCCGGCTGTCCGGGTATCTGACCTTCGGAACCTGGCTGGCCGTTCCCGTCGTGGTCATGGGCCTGAGCGGGCTGCTGGCCATCGTGGCGGCCTGGCTGCCCGCGGGCACGCTGACCGGACGCCGCCAGCGCCAGATTGATCTGTTCGTGCTGGTCGCCGTGATCGTCGGCCTGGCTATCTGGAGTTATTTCCAGATCTACAACGCCCCCGACTACGGCACCGACGAGATCGCGTTCGACCAGTACGCGGCTCAGCTGGCCCTGCACGGCATCAACCCGTACCTGCACTCAATGGCGGCTGCGTTCCCGCTCTTCCACGTCTCGCCGAACGGTTACACGTTCTTGCTGAACGGGCAGCCGGTCACGAAGCTGTCCTACCCGGCGCTTGCCTTCGAGGAGTACCTGCCGCTGCTGGCCATGGGCATCACCACGCAGGCCGCGGTCTGGATCGACGTCGCGTCCTGGGCGCTCGGCGCGGCCGTGCTCTACGTGGTGCTGCCCAGGAAGCTGGCGCCGCTCGCGGCCGTCGTGGTCAGCCTCGACGTGTTCACCGGTTATGCGGTCGGCGGGGTCACCGACTTCCTGTTCATGCCGCTGCTGATCGGCGCGGCGGCCGGCTGGGACCGCTTCGCCTGGACGCGCGGGCCGGCCGCCTGGCGCGGCCCGGTCCTGATGGGCCTGGCCATGGCGGTGAAGCAGACACCATGGCTGGTCGTGCCGTTCGTCGTGGCCGGCATCGTGCTGGAATCACGGCGGCTGCGCGACTGGGCGCAGGGCCTTCGCGACGGGCTCCGGTACGTGGCGATCACCACGGTGGCGTTCCTGATCCCGAACCTGCCCTACCTGCTCAACTCTCCCCGCGGATGGCTGAGCGGGGTCCTCACCCCCATCACGGCCCAGACCGTGCCGGCCGGCCAGGGCCTGGTCAGCCTCAGCCTGTCGCTGCCGATCGGCGGCGGATCGCTCCAGGACTACAGTTACGCGGCGGCCGTGGTGTTTGTGGCCCTGCTCGCCTGCTACCTGGCTACCTACCCGGTGCTCAAGCCGGCCGCCTTCCTGCTCCCGTCGATCGTGTTGTTCTTCGCCACTCGTTCCTTCGGCAGTTACCTGGTCATGCTGATCCCAGCGGCGGTGGCCGCCGCGGTGACCACGCAGCGTCCGCAGCTCGTGGCCTCCTGGCGGCACTGGAAATGGGTAGTGTCCGGCGCGGCAGCCTCCTGCGTCCTGGCCGTCCTCGCCGCGCTGACCACGCCCAGCCCGCTGGCCATGTCGATCCGATCGGTGCGCACCACCGGGCAGCTGGCCACCGTGGACCAGATGACCATGTCGGTCACCAACAACTCCGACCGCCGCGTGCGGCCCTCGTTCACCATCGAGGACGGCATGTCGATGACGGCCTTCTGGCGCCAGGTGCACGGTCCCGGCACCCTGGGCCCGCATCAGGAAGGCCAGTACACGATCCAGGCGCCGAGTTATTTCGCCATGCCCTCGATCGGCAACGGGTTCCAGGTCCTGGCCTTCTCCCACGCGCCGCCTACGGTCAGCCGGACCGGCGCGTACGTGGCCAGCGTGTGGCGGGTGGTGCTGCAACCCTCAGCCATCAACCAGCCGGTCGCCCGCGGCCAGACGTTTACCGTGCATGCCCAGATCGTCGACCGGCTCGACCAGCCGGTCCGGGCCGCGAACGTGCCCGTGTACCTCGGGCAGGTCATCTACGGGCAGGGCGGCACGGTCAACAGTGAGGCGTTCGTCAACAGTGGATACTCCGGCCAGACCCCCGTCCACGCGCTGACCAACGCGCGGGGGATCGCCACGTTCAGGATCATCCTCAGGTCCAGGCTGCCGGCCAACAATCCAATCTACTTCGAGGCCAACCTCGTCAAGTCCGGCTCCGCCTACCCCTACGGCTACTCCCCGATCCTGGCGGTGAGGTTCCGCAAATGAGCAGACTGGCAGTGCTCCCGGCCCGTCACGCCATCCGCAGGGCTCAGCTCGATGGTGATGTGCTCCGCCGGGTCAGGAGGATCGGCGATTCAGTACTCGGACTGCAGTGGGCCGGGTTCCTGATCTGGAGCTCGATCCTGTACCGGCGCTTCTCGCTCACGCCGGACTTCGCGCAGTACCAGCAGGCCTGGTACCTGATCGCCCATGGCCACCTGAATCCCTACGACACCATGGGGCGGTTCCTGTTCTGGCAGAACCACGCCGAATTCGTGATGTGGCCGTTGTCCTTGCTGTACTGGGTCTGGCCGCACGGCATCACGCTGCTCTGGCTGCAGGACACGGCGGTGGTGGGGGCCGAGCTCGTGGCCTTCACGTGGCTGTGCGAGATAGCCCAGTCGCGCTTGCCGGGTCGCACCGGGGCCTGGCTGGCCGCATCGGGCTTCGTTGTGCTGGCCATCAACCCGTGGACCTGGTGGGCGGTCTCTTTCGACTTCCACGCGGAGTCACTGGCGGTGCTGTTCACCATCCTCCTGGCCCGGGATCTGGCCGCTCACCGGCGGCGGGCCTGGGTCTGGCTCGCCAGTGTCCTGCTGTGCGGGGACGTCGCGGGCACGTACGTCGCTGGCCTGGGCCTCGGGCTCCTGATCGGCGACAAGC
>JAWWPY010000182.1:0-46598 GCA_033854735.1 Streptosporangiaceae bacterium
TCTGGCCTGATCACTGGACGGCCGTCACCCGGGACGGCAAGCGCACCGCCCAGTTCGAGCACACCCTCCTCGTCACCACCGACGGCTATGAGATCCTCACCCTCCCCTAGCCCCTAGCCCCTAGCCCGGTGCCCGGCCGGCCGGCCCGGCACGTGATCACGGAACATCCCGGACACATGGACCCAGAAATATTCCGTGATCATGGAAGGGGGTTGTGCCCGGGGGTTCCGGGAGTGGACTCCCGGGCCAGCAGGGCTCATGGCTGATCGGTGGTCTTGAGGTCAGAGGGTCAGAGGGTTAGCAGGAAGCTGTCCGGGTCGCGGGGCGGGCGGTCGGGGGCGGGGGCGGCGGGATGGCCGACGCCGACGGCGCCCATGGGTTCCCAGCCGGCCGGCAACCCGAGCGCACCGGCGGCCACGGGGCGGCAGAACAGGGTGCTCGACACCCAGCACGAGCCCAGGCCCTCCACGGCCAGCGCGACGAGCAGGTTCTGCACGGCCGCGCCCATGGCGGCCACGAACATCTCGCGTTCCGCGGCGGCGCGGCGCTCGTCCGGGTAATCGTGCGCGGCTTCGGCGACCAGGCACGGCACGATGATGAGCGGTGCGCGGCGCAGTGGCTCGCCGCGCCGCACCCGGCGGGTGATCTGCTCCTCGGTGAAGCCGTCGCCGCGCAGGTCAGCAATCCAGGCCGCGAGCATGTCGTCGAGCAGGGCGGTCCTGGCCGCCGCGGACTCCAGCACCGCGAACCGCCAGGGGGTCGAGTGGTGCGGAGCGGGCGCCGTGATCGCGGCGGCGATGGCGCGGCGGACCGCGGCGGGCTCGACCGGAACGTCGGTGAACTCACGGACGGTCCGCCGTGCGGTGAGCACGTCCGCGGACCCGTACCTGAACATGTCCTCGGCGGCGGGCCGGATGAGTGCCTGGGCACCTGGCCCGTCCGACTCAGTAACAAGCTCAGAAAGGCCTCCAACGATTGCCACCGGGATTCCCGACGTCTTCCCCTTGACCAGGTCGGCAGCAGCCGCGATCTCGTCGGCCACCGCGGCCAGAGTCACTTCAAGCGGAATGCCGAACGTGTCGGCCTGGCCACGGTAGTCACGCAGCGGCGCCACCCCCGCGGCGCCGATCGCGGTATCCGTCTGCCCGACCCGCCAGGGCCGGCCCAGTGTGTCGGTGATGATCACGCCGACCGTTGCCCCGGTCCGTTCGCGCAATGCCTTACGCAGCCGCCGGGCCGAGCCGTCGGGGTCCTCGGGCAGCAAGGCCACGGTGCCGGGCACAGTGTTGGAGTTGTCCACTCCGGCGGCGGCGAGCACGAGGCCATGCCGCGTCTCCACGATCCGCGCCGGACCACGGCGGGCCACCACCCGGACAGTCTCGTCGTCGATCGCCTGCTCCCGATCGGCCCGGATGACGCGGCCTTCCGCCTTGCTGACGATCTTGGAGGTGACGACAACGATGTCGCCGTCGGCCAGCACTGGCGCGGCGCCGGTGATCAGCGCGGCCAGGTCGGCGCCGTCGGCTATCTCCGGGAGCCCGGTCACCCCGGTCACGGTGAGACTCTGGCCGGTAGCCCCGCTCGTGGCCACCTCGCTCTGGGCGGCCCCGCTGGCGGAAGGCCCGCTCATCCGCGCAGCTCCCAGGCCAGATCGAGGGCGGCGCGGGCGATCAGTGCGGTGGCGGCGAGGTCGGTCATATACAGCGGGAGAGCGCGGACGGTGATCCCGGTGAGCTCCGGGGCGTCGACCGCGGCCTTGTCCTGGTCATCCACCAGCCAGCCGTTGAGCAATTGCGGGCCGTAATGCGCGGCGACCGCGACGGCGGTCGCGGGGACGCCGATAGCGGCCAGGCACGCGTCGGCCATGCCGCGCACGGGAGCCCCGCCGATGATCGGGGACACGCCGACGACGGTTTTCTCGCTGACCGCCTCAGCGATCCCGGGGACGGCCAGGATGGTGCCAATGCTCACCACGGGGTTGGACGGGGGGAGCAGGACGGCGTCGGCCGCGGCGATCGCCTCCAGGACTCCGGGCGCGGGCACGGCGGCTGGCGCCCCGGTGACGACGATGTCGGCGGCCGGGACCGCGGCATGCAGCCGGACCCACCACTCCTGGAAATGAACGGTCCGTTGGCCCGTGATTCCTGGTGAGGCCGTGATTCCTGGTGAGGCTGTGATTCCTGGTGAGGCTGTGCTATCCGGCAGGACAGGGCCATCCTGCAGGACCACGTGGGTCTCGATGGGGTCGTCCGACATGGGGATGAGAGTGACCCCGGGCTGCCATCGCCGGCAGAGCGCCGCGGTGGCGGCCGACAGGGGGAGACCCTCGCCCAGCATGCTGGTCCGGGCGATGTGGGTCGCGAAGTCCCGGTCGCCCAGGCTGAACCAGTCCGGCCCGGCGCCGTACGCGGCGAGTTCCTCCAGGACGGTGAACGTCTCACCGGCCCGGCCCCAGCCCTGCTCTTCACTGATCCCGCCACCGAGCGTGTACATCACGGTGTCCAGGTCCGGGGAGACATGCATGCCGAATAGGTGGATGTCGTCACCGGTGTTGCCAATGACGGTGATGTCGGCGTCCGGGGCCTCGGCCTTCAGCCCGCGCAGGAAGCGGGCGGCCCCGACTCCGCCGGCGAGCACGGTGATACGCATGTCGGCCAGTCTCGCAACCCGCTGCGGGACACCCCCGGCGAGCCCCCCGGGAAGCCTGGGGCCCCAGCATTCTGAGCGGACTTTCGCGTCATCAGGGTCACACACACAGCCAATATCACGTATCCAGCTTGACGAAAAGCAAGACACGCGGGTGTAATTTCACCAGTGTAGTTCTCGCGCTCCGGGGGGACGGGTGCGAGGAACGGGGACCCGAAGGGTAGGAGGTGCGCAGTGGCCGACGCATTCGTCTCGCTGGCGCCCGGCACGTTCGGTATCGGCATCGAGGACGCCGAGGACGCGAGCTGGGAGGATGCGGGCTGGCAGGATCGCGCGCTATGCGCACAAACTGATCCGGAGGCTTTCTTCCCTGAAAAGGGCGGCTCCACCCGGGAGGCCAAGAAGGTCTGCCGGGGCTGTGAGGTGCGCGCGGAGTGCTTGGAGTACGCGCTCGAGCACGACGAGCGGTTCGGGATCTGGGGCGGCCTGTCTGAACGGGAGCGCCGTCGCCTGAAGCGCGAGGCCGGTTAGCCCGGAGCCCTCAGCCCGGAGCCCTCAGCCCGGAGCCCTAAGGGACTTAAGCTCCACGCCTTAGGGTCGCCTGAGGCCTCGTGCCGCAGTATGTCGCACTGTGCGCGCCGGCCCGTAACGTTACGTGAATGCTGGGCCCGCTGTGCCCCGGGGCTCCGCGATCCGGGCTATATGCGTTCTTCGCGGTCTTTCCGCGAAGGGTTCAGAGTGCCTGCCTGTGTGCCATCAGGTCGCGTATTGTTCACGCGTACCCGCCCTGCCGGGACCGGAGCGGGCATTCCCGGCTTGTCGGACGAGCCCGTGCTTGTTCGATGAAGCCCGTGCTTGTCCGATGAATACTGCGGGCCTGGCAGGTCACCACCTTGAGCAACAGACGGACACGTGTCGCCAAACAACACGCAGGGCCAGCATGTCGTAACCGCGGTGATTGTCGCTCACGACGGTGCCGCGTGGCTGCCACGCATGGCGGAGGCGTTGCTCGGCCAGACCCGGCCGGTTCAGCGCGTCGTCGCCGTGGACACGGGCAGCAGGGACCGCAGTGGCGCTGTGCTGGCCGGGCTCCTTGGCCGGTCGGTGGTGTTCGGCATGGACCGCACCACCGGCTACGGCGCCGCGGTCGGCCAGGCGCTGCGGCACCGGGCCGCCAACACGCACGTTCCCGGGCCGGCCGGGCTGCCGCAGGGCGACCGGGTCGAGTGGGTCTGGCTGCTGCACGACGACTGCGAGCCCGCGCCGGACGCTCTGGAGCAGTTGCTGCTGGGCGCGGCCGAGACGCGTAGCGCGGCCCTGCTCGGTCCCAAGGTGATGGACTGGGCCGACCGGCGGGTACTCCTGGAGACTGGCGTCACCATCGACGGCGCCGGGCGGCGTATCACCGGCGTCGAACCGCGCGAAGTGGACCAGGGCCAGCACGACGGGGACCGGGACGTTCTGGCGGTGGGCAGCGCCGGGATGCTGGTCCGCCGCGATGTGTGGGATCAGGTCGGCGGGTTCGACCCGGCGATGGCCCTGTTCCGGGAGGACATCGACTTCTGCTGGCGGGTCCACGCCGCGGGCTACCGGGTGAGGGTGATCACCGATGCGGTGGTGTACCACCTGGAGGCGTCGGCGCGGAACCGGCGCGTGGCGTCGGCCGCCCCGCGGCCACAGCGCACGGATCGCCGGAACGCACTGCTCACCCTCCTGACAAACCTGCCCACCTGGCCAGCCTGCACCGCTCTGATCGGCAACCTGACCCTGACCGTGTTGCGCACGCTGTTGTTCCTGCTGGCCAAACGGCCCGGCGCCGCGCTCGACGAAACCATGGCTTTCGGCTGGATCGCTGGGCACCCGCTGCGCGTGCTGTCCGCGCGCCGCCGCAGGGCGCGGGGCCGGCGCGCCGCCTACGGCAGCCTTCGCCGGGAGCTTCCCCGCGGCCGGTCGGTCATGAGGCTGGCGGAATTCGTCTCGGGCGCACTGTCGAGGTCAACTCAGCTGGATACCGCGGGCAGCCACCACGCGACCGACGATCCGAACGACGATGACACGCTGCTGGCCGACACGGGATTCGCGCAGCGGATCTTGACCAACCCGGGGGTGCTGCTGTTCGTCGGGCTCTCGCTGATCACCCTGATAGCTGGGCGATCGCTGCTCGGCTCTGGCCCGCTCGGCGGCGGGGCGCTCCTGCCGGCCTGGGGCGGCGCATCCGGGCTCTGGCATGAGTACCTGGCCGGATTCCATCCCGCCGGGGCCGGCTCGGCCAGCGCCGCGCCGCCGTACGTCGCGGTGCTCGCGGCCTTCGCGTCGCTGCTCGGCGGGAAGCCATGGCTCGCGGTGGACGTGATCATGATCGGCTGCGTCCCGCTGGCCGGCCTCACCGCCTTCTTCGCCGCCCGGCGCGTGACGCAATCCGTGCCCGCCAGGGTCTGGGCGGGGGCGGCGTTCGCGCTGCTGCCGGTGGGCATGGGCGCGGTGGCAGCTGGCCGCCTGGGCGCCGCGGTGGCGTTTACCCTCATCCCGCTGATCGGGGTGCTGGCCGCCCGGATCTTCACCCAGCCACGGCGGCGGGCCAGGCGCGCCGCGTGGGCGGCCGGCCTGGTCGTTGCGATCGCAGCTGCCTTCGTGCCGCTGGTGTGGGTGGCGGCCGTGCTCGCGGCCGGACTCGGCGCGGTCGCCTTCGGCCGGGTTCGCCGCGGAATCCTGCTGAATCTGGGCATCGTCGCACTTGTGCCACCCGTGCTGCTGGTGCCGTGGTCCCTGTCGGTCTTCTCGCACCCGGCGATGGTCTTCCTGCAGGCCGGCCAGCAATCCCCTGGCCTGGCCAGCGCCCATCTGGCCGCCCGGTCGCTGCTGCTGCTGTCACCGGGCGGCCCGGGTCTGCCGCCCTACTGGGTGACCGCCGGCCTCGTCCTCGCCGCGCTCGCCGCGCTGCTGCTCACCGGGCGCCGCACGCTGGTGGCGGTCGGCTGGAGCGTGGCGCTGCTGGGCCTGCTCATCTCGGCCCTGGTCAGCCGGGTGCTGGTGACGCCGGAGGGTGGCGGCCCGGCCGTCGCCGCCTGGCCGGGGATCTCGCTGGCCATTGCCGCCGCCGGGCTGCTGCTGGCCGCCACGGTCGCGGCCGGCACCCTGCCCGGCCGCCTGGCTGGCGGCAAGTGGCGCAGTACGCGTGGCGTCGGGGTCGCGCTGGTGGCGCTCGTCGCATGCTCGGCACCGCTGCTGGCGGCCGGCTCCTGGCTGCATACCGGGGTACGTGGGCCCGTCGCGGTGACCTCGGGACCGGTCCTGCCCGCGTTCGTGTCCGTCTCCTCGCACACCGGCCTGCAGGTGCGAACCCTCGTGCTCCGGTCCGGGAACGGCGATCTTACGTACTCCGTGCTCCGCGGGGCCGACCCGCAGGTCGGGTCGACCGAACTCACCGAGCCGGCGGCGGTCCGGCAGGCACTCGACCGGACAGTCGCGAGCCTGCTCGCCCCGAGCGGGGGAGACGCGGGGGATCTGGGCCAGAAGATGGCCTCTTTCGACATCGGCTACGTGCTGGTGCCCGCCCCGGTCGACGCGGGACTGGCCCGCGTCCTGGACGGTGTGCCGAGCCTGCGGGCGGTCAGCGTGACCTCCGCCTTCCATCTGTGGCGTGTCGCGGAGACATTGGGGCGGGCCCGGGTCGTCGAGTCCACCGGCCGCGTGGTCCCGGTGGCGTCCGGGCCGGTGGCCGTCTCAGCTGCGGCCGCGCCCCCGGCCGGCGGGACTCTGGTGCTCGCCGAGCCAGCCGGCGGCTGGACCGCCACCCTGAACGGCCACCCGCTGACGCCGCTGCCGGCGCCGGCCGACGGCTGGGCCCAGGCTTTCCGGCTGCCTCCGGGCGGCGGGCGGCTGGATGTCACCCACAGCCAGATCGGCCGCGATCTGATCCTCGCTCTTGAGGCGCTCGCCTTCCTCGCCGTTGCGGCGCTCGGCCTGCCCGGGGCCAGGAACGCCGCCGAGAGCACTTCCCAGGCCGCCGACGAGCCTACGGCCGGCCGCCGGCGTGCCGGGCGGGCCGGGAACCGGTCCCGGCCCATGACCCCGGACCGGGCCGCTGACCGGCTCGGCGGCCGTGGGCCGTCACGCCGGGCCACCGGTGCGCCCGACGCCCGCCCGGGAACGGCGCCCGGCACCCGCCCGGGTACGGCCCGCCCGGCGGCGACCCGGCCCGGTGGGGCCCGCTCCGGCGCGGCCGCGAACCTGGCCGGCGAGGCCGACCGGCCCGGCCCGGCGCCCGCGGACCAGCGCGACCGGGCGGTTCCGGGTGGCCGTGCCGTATCCGCGGATATGCCGCCTGACGAGCGCGGTGCGCCTGCTGACCTGCGTGGCCGCCCAGCGGGCCGGCGCGCAGCGCCCGCGAACGGTCGCGGCGGCGCACCGTGGGACGAGCGGCCGCCCCCGGCCGGCCGGACCGGGCGGCCACCGCTGGGGCACCGGGGCCCGGCGCCCGCGGACCAGCGCGGTCCCGGGGCCGTGGACCAGCGCGGTCCGGTCACCGCGGACTCGGGTGGAATCCCGGCGGATGGTTCGTTGTGGGATGAGCGTCGGCCTCCGGCCAGCCGAGCGGGCCGTACGCGGGCGAACCGGCCTGATGCTGGGCTGCGTAATTCTGAGCTGCGTAATTCTGAGCTGGGCCATTCTGAGCAGGCTGATACCTGGCTGGCTGATTCTGGGCTGGCTGATTCTGGGGCAGCTGATTCTGGGGCGGCCCAGCCTGAGGCGGCCGGCCAGCGCGGAGGCGGGTTCTGGGGGCGGCGCGGACGGCCATCACCGGACCAGCGTGACGGACCGGCCCAGGACCGGGCTGGCGGGTCGCCTGGTAGCGGCACGTCCCCGGCTGGCCCACCCGGTGGCGGGCGGCGCGATGCTGGCCTGCCCGGTGCCGGCCGTCGGCTTGGTGGCCGGCCAGCCAATGACCAGCCGGTCGGCGCTGGCCGTGGCCGGCCGCCAGGCGACCGTCGCGGCATCCCCGGCGCGCAGCGCCCGGATCGCGCTCCGGTAACCCGAGGCAGGCTGCCCGGCGATGACGAGGCGCTGCCTCCCTTGGCGCCACTTCCACCCTTGGCACCACGGGCTCCGCTGCCACCTTCGTTGTCCCCGCTGCCGCCTCCGCTGCCGCGCCGCGCTGGGAACGCACCCGAGGACGCAGACCCCGACGGCGTGCCCGCATCGTGGCGCTCCGAGCCTCCGCAGGAGCCGGGAGAGGCGGACTGGTGAGGACGCTGCGCACGAGCCAGATTGTCCTCGGCGTGACCGTGCTCCTCGTCCTGGGCGGCCTCTACGGGCTCGGCGGCGTCAAGCACTCCTTCGCGCTGGCCGCGGGCCCGGCCGTGTCTCCGGTGCGCTCGGTGGCGGTCAGGTCGGTCACCCGAGTCTGCGCGTCACCGGGGTGGGCCGGCGGTTCGGGGGGCGGGGTCGCCGTGATGGCTGCGCCTGCCAGGTCGGGTACCGGCCAGGCGATGGTGAACCGGCTGGCCGGTACCGGGAGCGTCACCGGCGGGGCGCACCTGTTCAACCTGGCCCAGCCCGGGTACGTCCAGATCACCGGCGTGGCCACGGACGCCGGGGCCGGCGGGCGCGCGCAGCAGACAGCTGGCCAGTCCGTCGCGACGGTCCCGCTGCGCGGTGGTGTCGTGGTCCGCGCGACCGGCGCGATGGCTCAGGGTCTCGAGGTGGAGCAGACCGCTGCGGGCGGGCTGCCCACCGCCAGTTGCGGCAGTCCTGGCACCGATTTCTGGTTCGTCGGCCCTGGGCAGCGCGCCGTCTCGCGCATCGAGCTGTTCCTGATGAACCCCAGCGGCCAGGAGGCCGATGCCAACGTAGACGTCCTCACGGACGCCGGCCCGCTGCAGGGGACCACGACGGACACCGGGATTACGGTGCCGGCCCACAGCATGGTGATGCAGCACCTCGCCGCGATGGTGAGCGGATCCCGGTCCCTCGTCCTCCATGTGCGCACCAGCTCCGGGCAGATCGCCGCCGCTGTCCAGGAGGGCACGGGGGCCGGCCCGGGGTCGTGGCTTCCTGCATCCCAGACCCCGGCCACCCACCTGGTGATCCCGGGCCTGCCCGGCACCGCGGGCACCCGGCAGATCTACCTGGCGGTGCCCGGTGTCCAGGACGCGAAGATCAATCTGAAGGCGGTGACCGCTCGCGGGTCCTATGAGCCCACTGGTGCGGGGGGCATCGACATCCCAGGCGGCTCGGCGACCGACATCGCCCTGCCGTCCCTGGGCGGTGTCCCGGCCGGGCTCACGCTGACCTCGAATGTGCCCGTGACGGCGGTGGCCATGGCCGCCGGCGGTGCTCAGGGAGCTCCTGGTACCTTCACCGCCGCCACGGCCGCGATCCAGGAGCAGGGTGTGGCCGCGGACGACCTGAACGCTGCGGGCAAGGTCTCCTCGCTCGTGATCTCCGCGCCCCGCCGCGCCGCCAGGGTCCGCGTCGTCGCGGCCGCGCGCGCCGGGGCTCCGGCGAATTCAGTGCGCCGGAACGTCCGGGTGGTGGCCATCGCGGCCGGGCATAGCGTCACGCTGCCGCTCATCCCGGTTCCCGGGGCGCCGAACGGTAGCGCCTTCGCAGTCGTGATCACCCCGCTGGCGGGCTCCGGGCCGGTCTACGCGGGCCGAGTGATCACCGGGAGCGGGGCGGGCGGCCTGCTGCAGGCGATTCTGCCGATCGGGAGCGCGCTCACCTCGGTGCCGCTGCTGCCGGTCCGGAACTCCTTCGTGACCCAGGCAGGATCCTGACCTGGCACCGGGCTCCAGCGACGGGCTGGGCGCTGGACCGTAGCGGGCCGCGCGGTGTGTTCGGACGCGTCAATCTCCTGGGGCGTAATCGGGATCCACGTCCTCTGGGTCAATGCCCAGCAAGCGGGCGAACTCCTCGACGACCGCCTCGAATACGAGTTCGCCCAATTCGTCCTCGTTGTCCGCACGCGCGGCGAGCGGGCGCCGGTACACCACGATGCGGGGCGGCCGGGCCGGCTGGCCGTCACCAGACATCGGTGAGCCAACGTCCAGCCTGGTCAGTGGCACGTCGCCGGGCCCGGCGCCCAGCGGATCCGCGCGGGGGATCTCCTCAACGGCGAATTCCACCCCGGCCAGCTGAGACTCCCAGCGCGCCTCTAGGCGGGCTACAGCCTGCAGGATCAGGTCATCGAAACGCTCCGCCCTGCTCCTGTGCAGCGGGACCTCCGGCGGGGCGAGAACCCCTCTCAGGCCACGCCCGTGCCGGTCCCGCCGCCTGATCCGGGCGCTGGGCGGCACGCCCTGGCCGTCGCCGGTCTGCACAGTTGCCGAGCGTATCCCGGGCCGGTGCCGGGAGATGCCATGCGAGACACGATCGCGCAGAGTGCCCCGGGTGGTGGCGTTACCGCCCGCGGGTCTGTACGGTCTGCGGTTGTGAGTGATGCACGCGCCCCAGCCTCAGGCGGGGTGCGTGGGCGCGCCGCGACGGGTGAGCGACCGAGCCGGGCCCACCGGTGATGCCCCGTCGCTGCTCCCGGCCGGCCTGCAAACAGGCGGCCCTGTACACGCTGACCTACGTCTACCGTGACTCCACGGCCGTGCTCGGCCCGCTGGCCGCTTACGTCGAGCCGCACTGCTACGACCTGTGCGCTGCCCATGCGGGACGGCTGACGGCCCCGCGCGGCTGGGAGGTCGTGCGGCTCCCGGTGGACCCGGTCCCGCCGGAGGCCGACGACCTGGAGGCGCTGGCCAACGCGGTCAGGGAAGCGGCGCGGCCCAATAAGACCGGCGAACCGGTCGGCCAGGGCGTCGAGGTAGGCAGGCGGGGCCACCTGCGCGTCCTGCGGTCGTCTCCCCAGGACCGCGGGCAGATCGGCTAGCCAGGTCCGGCCAGCCCATTCCAGCTAGCGAGGTCCGGTTAGACCGGTTCTGTGCGCACCGGCGGCCCTGAGCAACCGTGCACTGGCGGGCCGGCCGGTAGGCTCGGTGACCTCATCGCAAAGCGGGGTCACGGTTTCGGCGGCGACACGGGAGGCAGAGCCGAGTTGGGTGATTACCAGAAGATCTTCAAGGCCTACGACATCCGCGGGATTGTCCCCGACGAACTCGACGAGCGTGTCGCTGAGGCCGTAGGCGCCGCGTTCGCGCGGCTGACCGGGGCCAAGTCCGTGATCACGGTGCACGACATGCGCACCTCGTCGGCGCCACTGGCGGAGGCATTCGGCCGGGGGGCGGCCGCACAGGGGGCCGATGTTGTGGCGGCCGGGCTGGGCTCCACGGACATGCTCTACTACGCGAGCGGCCACCTCGACCTGCCCGGCGCGATGATCACGGCGAGCCATAACCCGTCCAAGTACAACGGGATCAAGCTCTGCTGGGCCGGTGCGCGGCCGGTCGGCCAGGATTCCGGGCTGGCCGATCTGCGCGACATGGCGGCCGTCGGGGTGCCCGCTCATGACGGCCCGCAGGGCACCATCACGCCCCGCGACCTGCTCTCCGGCTACGCGAGCCATCTCAAGTCGCTGGTGGATGTGTCCGGCATCCGTCCGCTGACGGTGGTGGTGGACGCCGGCAACGGGATGGCCGGCCACACCGTGCCCGCGGTCTTCGAGGGGCTGCCGATCACCTTGGTCCCGCTCTACTTCGAGCTCGACGGGACCTTCCCGAACCACGAGGCCAACCCCATCGACCCACTGAACTTGCGCGACCTGCAGCGTTCCGTGATCGATTCCGGCGCTGACATCGGCCTGGCCTTTGACGGCGACGCCGATAGGTGTTTCGTGGTGGATGAGCGCGGCCAGATCGTCTCACCGTCGGTGCTCACCGCGCTCATCGCCGTGCGTGAACTGGCCCGTGAGCCCGGTTCGACGGTGATCCACAACCTGATCACGTCCCAGGCGGTGCCTGAGATCATCGCTGAGCACGGCGGCACGCCAGTCCGCACCCGGGTGGGGCACTCGTTCATCAAGGCCCGGATGGCGGAGACCGGCGCGGTGTTCGGCGGCGAGCATTCCGGTCACTTTTACTTCCGTGACTTCTGGTTCGCTGACTCCGGCATGCTCGCCGCCCTGCACCTGCTGGCTGCCCTCGGCGAGCAGACCGGCCCGCTGTCGGCGCTGCTGGCCGGGTATGGCCGGTACGTGGCGTCCGGCGAGATCAACAGCGAGGTGCACGACCAGGCCGAGGTCACCGCCCGGGTCCGGGCGGAATTCGCCAGCAGGCCGGGCGTCACCACGGACGAACTGGACGGAATGACCGTTACCGGCGACGGCTGGTGGTTCAATTTGCGGCCATCGAACACCGAGCCGCTGCTCCGGCTCAATCTCGAGGCCAGCGACGAAACGACCATGACAAGGTTGCGGGACGAGGTGCTGAGCATCGTCCGCGCGCACCCCAGGGAGAGCACGTGAAGATCGACGATTGGCTGCTCGAGATACTGGCCTGCCCCAAGTGCCACGCACCGCTGCGCGCCGACGAGGGAGCGAGCGAGCTGGTCTGCACGAACCCGGAATGTGGTCTCGCCTACCCGGTCCGCGACGACATTCCCGTCCTGCTGGTGGATGAGGCGCGCCAACCGGAGGGCCTGTCGTGACCATGACCGCGCAGGAGCGCCTCGACGACGTGCGGCTCCTGGAAACAGCGGACCCCAGCGGAATGCTCCGGCAGGTCGCGTCCTCGGCCGCGCAGGTCCGCACCGCGATCCGGCTGGCTGCCGAGACTGACCTGGGAGTCCTCGCGCAGGGCGGCCGGCCGCGCGCCATCGTGGTTACCGGCATGGGGGGGTCGGGAGTGGCTGGCGACGTGCTTGCCGCCATCTGCGGACCGGGCTGCCCGTCACAGGTCGTAGCCGTGCACGACTACCTGCTGCCCGGCTGGGTGGGCGCGGCCGACCTGGTGATCGCGGTGTCCTGCTCGGGATCCACCGAGGAGACCCTGGCTGTCGCCGCTGAGGCGGTGCGCAGGGGTTGCCCGGTGATCGGTGTCGGCGGCGCGAGTTCCCCGCTGGCGCTGCTCGCGCAGCAGGCACGCGCGCCCTTCATTTCCGTGATGTCGGCTGGCATGCCCCGGTCAACGCTATGGGGCCTGTCTATCCCGCTGCTGGTGATCGCAGAGCGGCTTGGCGTGATCGAAGGGCCCGCCGAGGCCTATGAGTCGGCGGCCGTGGAACTGGAGCGGATCTCGCACCTGTGCCGGCCCGACAGCGAAGCGTTCGTCAACCCGGCGAAGATGCTCGCCCTGGAACTCGCCGGGACGTTGCCGATGATCTGGGGCACCTCGCCGTTGACCGGAGTGGCCGCCTACCGGTTCGCCTGCCAGCTCGCCGAGAACGCCAAGTACCCGGCGGTGTCCGGGGTCCTGCCCGAGGCCAACCACAACCAGGTCGTCGCGTTTGACGGCCCGTTCGCGCCCGGGCGGGCTGGCGGCGGCCCGGCGTTCGGTAGCCAGGAGCCGGAGCCGGCCGTCCCGCTGCGCCTGGTCGTCCTCCGGGACAGCCAGGAGCACCCGCAGGTGGCCCGGCGCCGCGAGGTGTCCGTGCAGCTGGCCACAGAGCGGGGGATCGGCGTCACAGAACTCATCGGCGAGGGGGACCGGCCGCTGGAGCGCCTGGCCAGCCTGGTGCAGCTGATCGACTACGCGACTGTCTACCTGGCCATCGTCAACGGCATCGATCCCGCCCCGGTCAGCGCGATCGGGGAACTCAAGGCGCGGATCGCCTAGCAGCGCCTGTTCCCCGGCCAGGCGTGGGCCGGAGATCCACCGGACGCACTCAGGGAGGTGATCGGCCCCATCGCCGCCGAGAACGACCCAGGGCCTTCGCCTGGGCCCGCTGAAGCTGCGCCAGGACCTGCTGGGGCCTCTCTGGCGCCCGCTGGGGCTCCGCCGGGGCCCGCTGGGGGTCCCGCGCCCGCTGGGGCTCCGCCGGGGCCCGCTCAGCCACCGGCAGCGGACTCCGGCGGCTTGCGGGCTGTGCTGGCTGCGCTCGGTGCGAACCTGGGCATCGCGGCGACCAAGTTCGCGGCCTTCGCGCTCACCGGCTCGTCATCGATGCTCTCTGAGGCCGTGCACTCGGTCGCGGACAGCGCCAACCAGGCCTTGCTGCTGCTCGGCCGGAGCCGGGCCCGTCAGGCCCAGACTGAGGAGCACCCGTTCGGTTTCGGCCGGGAACGCTACTTCTACGCCTTCGTGGTCGCCGTGGTGCTGTTCACCGTCGGCGCGCTGTTCTCGCTGTACGAGGGGATCGAGAAGATCACTCATCCGGAGCCAGTGCGCTCGCCGGTGATCGCCTTCGGTGTCCTGGTCATCGCCATGGGCCTGGAAGGGCTTTCGTTGCGCACCGCGGTGCGTGAGTCGAGGAGCGCCCGCGGCCGGCACAGCTGGACCTCCTTCATCCGCCGCTCCAAGGCACCCGAACTCCCCGCGATCCTGCTGGAAGACGCGGCCGCGCTGACCGGCCTGGTGTTCGCCTTGGCCGGGGTCACAGTCGCGACGATCACGGGGGACGGGATATGGGATGGCGCCGGGTCGCTGGGGATCAGCGTGCTCCTCGGCGGCGTGGCGGTGGTGCTGGCGGTCGAGATGAAGAGCTTGCTGATCGGGGAGTCGGCCAGCAACGACGTCGAGCGGAGGATCGTCGTCGCGCTGGAAGACGGCCCCGAGGTGACGTGTGTCATCCACATGCGGACCCTGCACATGGGCCCGGAAAGCCTCCTGGTCGCCGCGAAGATCGCGGTGCGCGGGGCGGACAGCGCCGCCACCCTGGCGGCCGGGATCGACGCGGCCGAGCGCCGGGTCAGGGCCGCCGTGCCGATCGCGGAGATGATCTACCTTGAGCCGGATCTGTACCGGGAGTCCAGGGCGGATGCGACAGACCCGGCGATACGCGCGGTCCGCCGCCGGCCCCGCCGCCGGTTAGGCCCGCGCCGCCAGGCGTGACCCGTGGGTCCTGGCCGTCGCGCAGCAGGCTGAAGATCCGCGGGTCACGCCTTGGGCGTGAGGCTCAGCAGCCGCAGCGCCCGCTCCTTCTCGAACTCCAGGGCCCGTACCGGCGGCGGCGGGATCCGCCCGATGCGGCGGCCGAGTTCGGCCAGCTCGGCCCGGAGCCCGGGTTCCGTCAACACCCGCATACCGAAAGCAACGGCGGCCGGGCTCACGTCATACCGCCGCTCGAGGTCGAGGGCCATCGCCACGGCGTCCAGATCGCCCTCGTCGAAGTGCCGGTGACTCGGTGCGCCGCGGCGTGGCGCGCTGCGGCTCCCCGCGCGCGGCGTGCTGACGTTCGCGGCGCGCGTTCCGCGGATCTGCGTCCTACCGGTGCTGAGCTCACGGGCCGGCTCATGGGCGGCCTCACGCACCGGCGGGAGCAGGCCGAGCAGGTCGCGGTAGCGCAGCATTCTGGGCGACGTGCCGAGCCGCGTGGCGGCCTCCGTGATCCGCATGGACTGAATCTAACATTTTCGTGTAAGAAACACTCCGTCAGGGATGCGCCAGAGGGTGCCGGCCCCTTACGGTCGGCAGAGAACCTCGGTGCCACGCGTACCGTGACAGCCACACCAGTCGTGTTCGTTGAGGAGAAAAATGCCCGTGGAAGCCGTTCGGTATAAGGTCGCTGATCTTTCGCTCGCCGCCTACGGGCGCAAAGAGATCAGGCTCGCCGAGCATGAGATGCCGGGCCTGATGGCGGTGCGGGCGGAGTACGCCCAGGCGCAGCCGCTGCGCGGGGCGCGGATCACCGGATCGCTGCACATGACCATCCAGACGGCGGTCCTGATCGAGACGCTGGTGGCGCTGGGCGCGGAGGTGCGCTGGGCGAGCTGCAACATCTTCTCGACCCAGGATCATGCGGCGGCCGCGGTGGCGGTGGGTCCTGACGGGACGCCGGAGGATCCCCAGGGCATCCCGGTGTTCGCCTGGAAGGGTGAGAGCCTGCAGGAGTACTGGTGGTGCACTGACCAGGCGCTGACCTGGCCCGACGCGGATGGGCCGAACATGATCCTGGACGACGGCGGTGACGCCACCATGCTGGTGCACAAGGGCGCCGAGTATGAGGGGGCCAGGATTGTCCCGTCAGCGGCCGAGGATGACACGGAGGAGTGGAAGGTCTTCCTCAGCCTGCTGCGGGCGTCGCTGGAGGCCAGGCCGGACCGGTGGACGGTGATGACCGAGAGCATCAGGGGAGTCACCGAGGAGACCACCACCGGCGTGCACCGGCTGTACGAGATGGAGCGCGAGGGCTCGCTGCTGTTCCCGGCGATCAACGTGAACGACGCGGTGACCAAGTCGAAGTTCGACAACAAGTACGGCTGCCGGCACTCGCTGATCGATGGCATCAAGCGGGCCACCGACGTGCTGATCGGCGGGAAGGTGTCGGTCGTCTGCGGGTATGGCGACGTGGGCAAGGGCTGCGCGGAGTCGCTGCGCGGCCAGGGCGCCCGGGTGATCATCACCGAGGTGGATCCGATCTGCGCGCTGCAGGCGGCGATGGACGGTTTCCAGGTCGCCACCCTCGAGGACGTGGTGGCCAGCGCGGACATCTTCGTCACCGCGACGGGCAACCGGGACGTCATCATGGCCCATCACATGGTCGCGATGAAGCACCAGGCGATCGTCGGGAACATCGGGCACTTCGACAACGAGATCGACGTGGCCGGCCTGTCGCGGATGGCGGGTATCCGCAAGGTGACCATCAAGCCGCAGGTGGACGAGTGGCAGTTCACGGACGGCCACAGCGTGATCCTGCTGTCCGAGGGCCGCCTGCTCAACCTCGGCAACGCCACCGGGCACCCGAGCTTCGTCATGTCGAACTCCTTCACCAACCAGGTGATTGCCCAGATCGAGCTGTTCACCAAGGCCGACCAGTACCCGGTCGGCGTGCACACCCTGCCCAAGCACCTCGATGAGAAAGTGGCCAGGCTGCACCTGGACGCTCTCGGGGTACGGCTGACCGAGCTCACCAAGGAGCAGGCGGACTACCTCGGGGTGCCGGTGGAGGGTCCCTACAAGCCCGATGCCTACCGATACTGAGCCCACCGTGGGGGAGTCGGGGTCCGCCGACCTCGGCGGGGAGCCGGGGTCCGATATCGCGGATCCCGGACTGGCCGAAGCGGGGATGGTCCGCATCGGCTGGGCGCGGCGCGGCATGCCAGTACTCGGCCTGATCGGCGAGCGGTTCGCCGCCGAGCAGTCCCTCGGCGGTCTTACCATCGCCGCCTGCCTGCACGTCACGGCGGAGACGGCCGTCCTGGTGAACGTGTTGCGGGCGGGCGGGGCCCAGGTGTTCCTCGCGGCCTCGAACCCGCTGTCCACACAGGACGACATCGCGGCCGCGCTGGTCGCCGATGGCGCGGCCGTCGTCTATGCCCGGGCCGGTGCCGACCGGGCGGCCTATGACGAGCACATTCACCGCGCGCTCGATTCCGGGCCGGACCTGGTCGTGGACGACGGTGGCGATCTGGTGAACACACTGCACACGCAGCGGCCTGAACTGCTGGGGGCGGTGCTCGGCGGCTGTGAGTCCACCACGACCGGGGTGATCAGGTTGCGCCGGATGGCCAGCGAAGGCACGCTCGCCTTTCCCGCGGTCGCCGCGGACACCACCGAGACCAGGCTCATGTTCGACAACAGGTACGGCACCGGGCAGTCCGCCCTCGACGGGATCGTGCGGGCCACCAACGTGCTGCTGGCCGGGAAGGCCGTGGTAGTCGCGGGCTACGGGCCCTGCGGCACCGGGATCGCGCAGCGCGCCAGGGGACTCGGTGCGCAGGTCATCGTCACTGAGGTTAATCCGGTGCGGGCGCTGGACGCACGTTTGCAGGGCTTCCGCGTCATGCCCATGACCGCCGCGGCCCAGGTTGGCGAGCTGTTCATCACCGCGACCGGATCGCGCGACGTGATCGGTGCCGAGCACATGGCGCTGATGCGGGACGGCGCGATTCTGTGTAACGCGGGGCATTTCGACGTTGAGGTGGACTTGCGCGCGCTCACTGACCTGGCGGTCGGGATAAACCGTGATGTCCGCCCGCACACGGACGAGTACCTGCTCGCCGATGGCCGTCGGCTGCTGCTCCTGGCCGGCGGGCGCATCGTGAACCTGGTCGCCGCGGAGGGCAACCCGCCCACGGTCATGGACGTGTCCTTCGCCGGGCAGGCACTCGTGCTCGACTGGCTGGCCCGTGAGCACGGCGCGCTGCGGCCAGGGGTGTACGGCGTGCCCCCGGCCATCGATGATCAGGTGGCGAGGCTGGCCCTGGCGTCGTCCGGTGCCGAGATCGACGCTCTCACCCCGGCGCAGCAGGAATACCTGAGTTCCTGGCAGCAGGCCTAGTGAATCCTGGTCAGCCTCAGCGGCCGCCAGACCGGATGACCATACTCAGCGCGGCTCCGGCGATGCACAGGACAGCGGTCCACATCAGCGTGGCACCGGTCCCGTAGTGGTCGGCCAGCCCGCCGGCCAGGTAAGGGCCGGCCGTCTGTCCGACCGCGAACACCACAGTGAAGGCGGCCAGTGCCCCGGTCCAGTCATGGGGCGGGATGGCGGCCCGGACGAGCGTGGTGATGGCGGCGGGGACGCTCAGGAAGGTGGCGCCGTAGCCGATGGCCGATCCGGTGACTACCGCCGGTGCGGCGCTGAGCAGGTCGGCCGCCGCCGCGGCGCTGAGTACCGCCAACGTCAGGGCCAGCGCCCGGCCGCCTGGCCAGGTGTTGATCGGCCGGCTCCACAGCACGGGAGCAGCGATGGCGGCCAGGCCGAGCAAGGACCAGGTGAGCGCCACCTGAGTGACGCTGGCGTGGTGTTCGGCCAGGTAGGCCGACAGGAATGTGATGTAGGCGATATATCCGGCCGCGAACAGCAGGTAAGCGATGGCGACCGGCCACAGCCGCGCGACGCCCCGCAGTTCAATGGTGGTCGCGTTCGCGCCGGATTCCTGACTGCTCTGCGCGGCGGTCCAGCTGACGACGGTGGCCAGGGCGGCGGCGGCGGCCAGCGCGCCCCACGCTAGCGGCCACCGGCTGGGATGCTGGCCGAGCAAGGGCGGGATGACCGTGCCGCTGAACGCGATGCCCAGCCCGGCACCGGAGAAGTAGATGGTGAGGGGAGCGGCGGACCGGGCCGTGGCCGCGGCGCGGGAGGCGATCACGCCGCCGGCGATGAACACGAGCGCCCCGGCGAACCCGGCCGCCGCGCGGGTCAGGAGGAGGGCCGGGTAGCTGCCACCGGTCGCTGCGGTAGCCGCCAGGGCGGCGGCGGTGAGGACCATGCCCAGCCGGAACGTGACCGGCACACTCAGCCGGCCTGCCACTGGAGCCATGGCCACCGCGCCCAGGAGATAGCCGACGCCGTTGGCCGTGGTCAGCGCCCCGGCCTGGGCCAGGCTCCAGTGGAGTTCGGCTCGCATGGCCGGGACGAGCAGGCCGTAGGCGAAGCGGGCCAGCCCTAGGGCCGAGGCGGTACCCAGCGCCAGCCGGCCCGACTGCCACCAGCGCGCAGAGGCTGGCCCGGCCAGTTGCTGGGTCACACCGGGGGAAGGAATCCGCCCGGCCGGCCCTCGGCCGGGCCCTCTCCGGCCGGATCGGCGGCCTCCCGCGGCGGCTGTGATCCCGGCGACTGCTGGCCTTCGAGGGATGGCGGGGGATCGAGGGCCGACCAGGAACTGGGGGACGGCTGGGGGGTGGACGGCTGGGGAGTGGACGCCTCGGAGGCGGACGGCTCGGGGGCGGACGGCTGGGAGGCGGACGGCTGGGGGGCGGCGAACTGGCCTGGACCGGCCGCGGAAGGCCCGTAGGCCATCATCCGGGCATGCTCGCGGGACCTTCGTTCGGCCAGGATGGCGGTGAGGTAGTCAGTGGGGGTGGTTCCGGGTGGTGCCGCGGGACTCACCTGTGCCTGCACGGTGGCGGCGATCCGCTGGCCGAACTCCTGCCGCGCGGCCGGCGTGAGTTCGTGGAAGCGGCTGAGGTAACCGCGGGCTGTTTCGGCTGTGGCGTCGGTCAGCCCGGCCAGATGGAGGGTCGAGGCCCAGTCAACGAGGGCGGGCGGCACGGTCGCCAGCGGCGCGGCGAGCATCCGCCGTCCGGGCAGGCGTTCCTGAATGACAAATGTCCCGGCGAGCATGTCGCCGAGGCGCTTGCCCTTCGCAGACAGCAGCGAGGTGAGGAGCGCGAGGAAGCCCAACGTCATCCAGATCTCCGGCACCGCCATCAGCGCGCGCACCAGCGCCTGGCGGAAGCGTTCCGGGCCGCCGTCGTCGCTCACCACCCGCAGCCCCAGCCAGAGCTTTCCCAGGGACCTGCCCCTGCTTAGCGTCTCGAAGGTCGCCGGATACCCCACGATGGTCAGGACCACGCAGGCCAGCCCGATAGCGGCCGCCGAGGCTGGGTCTAGGCCGCCGGCCGTAGCGGCCCCCGTGAGCAGGAAGAGCGTGAACAGCAGAACGAGCTGGGCCACGAGGTCGACGACCAGCGCCAGCATCCGGCTGGGGAACCTCGCGACCGGCACATCGAGGACAACAGCCTCACCGGTGACGACTTCGTCCACGCGAGTCCCCCGTTTTGGTCGATTCCGGCATCAGGCTAGCCCGCCCAGACACAGTAGTCTCCCCCCGTGGACGTTGACGCGTTCGTGGCCGCGCACCAGCCCGACTGGCGGCGGCTCGACGTGCTGGTCAAGCGGCGGCGCACGCTGACCGGCGCCGAGGTGGATGAGCTGGTCACGCTGTATCAGCGGACGGCCACACACCTGTCCGCGGTGCGTTCCGCCGGGCATGACCCCACGCTCGTGGCGGGGTTGTCCAGCCGGGTGGCGAGGGCGCGCGCCGCGGTGACCGGCTCACATGTTCCCGCCTGGCAGGCGGCGGCCCGTTTCGCGGTGATCTCGTTCCCGGCCATGGCCTACCGTGCCCGCTGGTGGTGGCTGGGCACCGCGCTCGGGTCGATACTGGTCAGCGTCCTGCTGGGCTGGTGGGTCGCGCGGTCGCCCACCGTTCAGGCGGCGCTCCTGCCGCGGGCGCAGGTCCGGCAGCTGGTGAATCATCAGTTCCAGAACTACTACTCGCAGTACGCGGCCACGTCGTTCGCCGCGAAGGTGTGGACCAACAACGTTTGGGTCGCCGCCCTGTCCCTGATCTTCGGGGTTCTGCTCGGGTTGCCGACACTCTGGCTGCTCTTCCTCAACGCCGCCAACGGCGGTATCGAGGGCGGCCTTATGTTCGCGCACGGCAAGGGTGGCCTGTTCTTCGCGCTCATCCTGCCGCACGGGATGCTTGAGCTCAGCGCCGTGTTCCTCGCAGCAGCAACGGGCCTGCGGCTCGGCTGGTGCGTCATCGACCCGGGCCCTCGCTCCCGGAGCCGGGCCCTCGCCGAAGAGGGACGTGCGTCCATCACGATCGCACTCGGGCTGATCGTGGTGCTGCTGGTCTCTGGGGTCATTGAGGCGTTCGTGACCCCGTCGCCACTGCCCACCTGGTCGCGCATTCTCGTCGGTGCCGTGGCTGAGGCGGCATTCCTGTGCTACGCCATGCTGCTCGGCCACCGGGCGATCGCCGCGGGGCAGACGGCGGACATGGCCGACGCGCCCGACGAGCTGCCGGTAGCCGGATGACCGGCGGGCTCACGGCGTTCGATCGGCGGCTTACAGTCGTCCGCTGCCCTTGAGGGCCAGGTACGCGTCGGCCAGGGCCGACGGAAGCCGCTCCGGAGGGGCGTCCACCACCGTCACGCCCCGCTGCCGGAGCCGGGTGGAGATCCGCTGCCGCTCGGAGCGGGCCCGCTGCGCCGCCGCGGCGGCGTAGAGGCGAGGGGCGTCCCCGCGGGCGGCCGCCAGCTCGTCCAGCCTCGGATCCGCGACGGCCGCGATCATAACCAGGTTCCTGGAGGCGAGGACGGGTAGCCGGGGCATCAGTCCTTCCTCGATCGCGGTCACATTGAGGTCGGTGAGCAGGACAATCAGGCAGCGATGTCGCGCGACCGCGAGCACGGCGCTGGCCAGCCCAGCCATGTCGCACTCGGTCAGCTCGGCTTCCAGGGGAGCCAGCGCGTTGGTGAAGGAGGCCAGGACGTTCGATCGGTGCGCCCCCAGCACCCGGGCGCGCACCCGCCGGTCGAACGCGATCATGTCGATCCGGTCCCCGGCCCGCGACGCGAGCGCGGCGAGTAGCAGCGTCGCGTCCATGGAGGCGTCCAGCCGGGGGACGCCAGCCACCCGGCCGGCCGATGTCCGGCCGGTATCGAGGACCACGAGGATCCGCCGGTCGCGTTCCGGCCGCCAGGTGCGGACCATCACGTCCCGCGACCGGGCCGCGGCCCGCCAGTCGATGGACCGGACATCGTCGCCGATGACGTACTCGCGCAGCGAGTCGAACTCGGTCCCCTGGCCACGAAGCAGCGAACGGTGCTGGCCGTCGAGTTGCCGCAACCGGGAGAGTTTCTCGGGCAGGTGCCTGCGACTGCCGAACGGGGGGAGTACGCGGACGGCCCACGGCACCACGTGCCTGCCCTGCCTGCCTGCCAGGCCGCAGGGACCGAGGGAGCGCACGGTCACCGCGGCCGCCAGCTTCTCGCCGCGCCGGTCGGGCGTGAGGGCAGTGGTCACCGTGGCATGCCCGCGTGCCGGGATGCGCAGCAGCACTCGACCTGGCTGCGCGTGCGCGCTCGGCTGCCACGAATCCCGGACGACGGCGCGCAGCGGGCGGCGCCCCGGGTTCTGCAGCGCGAGCGTGACCACGGCGGTCTCGCCGAGCAGCACCCTGGTGTCGCCGGACCTGGTTATCCGCAGCGGCCGGACGCTGGCCGCCAGCACCAGGTCAGCGGCAATCGCGGCGAGCACCAGGCCGTTGACGATCAGCAGCACCGCCGCGGTCCGGAAGGCCAGCACCACCAGCGCGCCGACCACGGCCGCCAGCGCCGCTCTCCCGGTTACCGCCATCGGCGGCCCGGGCCGGGCCACAACGAACGGCACCGGAGTGGCGTTGGTGTCGTCCCAGCGGCACCAAAACGTGCTTTGGTGCCGCTGGAAACCGCGCCCCGGCGAACGGGGCTCACCGGGGGACCGGGACCGAGGCGAGCACGGCTTCGAGCACGCCATCCGGGGAAGCGCCCTCAAGCTCAGCCTCTGGCCGCAACTGGATGCGATGCCGGAAGGTGGGCCGGGCGAGCGCCTTCACATCGTCAGGTGTCACATAGTCCCGGCCCGCCAGCCATGCCCACGCCCGGCTCGTGGCCTGCAGGGCGGTCGCGCCGCGCGGTGACACGCCGAGCCGCAGCGAGGGTGACTGCCTGGTGGCGCGGCAGAGGTCCACGATGTAGCCGGCCACCTCGGGCGCTACCCTGACGCTGCGCACCGCCGCGGCCGCCGCGTCGAGTTCGGCCTTCCCGGCTACCGGGCGGATGCTGGCGGTGGCCAGGTCACCGGGATCGAACCCCGCTGCGTGCCTGGCCAGGATGCCGATTTCGTCGTCGCGCCCTGGGACGAGCACAGTGAGCTTAACGAGGAACCGGTCCAGCTGCGCCTCAGGCAGCGGGTAGGTCCCCTCGTATTCGATCGGATTCTGGGTGGCGGCCACGAGGAACGGCTCGGGGAGCCGGCGCGGCGCTCCCTCCACGGACACCTGGCGCTCCTGCATAGCCTCCAGCAGCGCGGCCTGCGTCTTGGGCGGCGTCCGGTTGATCTCATCCGCGAGGAGCAGGTTGGTGAAGACCGGGCCTTCCCGGAACTGGAAGAGTGCGGTCTTCGCGTCGTAGATCAGCGAGCCGGTGACGTCGCCGGGCATCAGGTCCGGGGTGAACTGGACCCGCGTGCTGCGCAGCGAGAGCGCCGCCGCCAGGGCCCGCACCAGGAGGGTCTTGGCCACGCCGGGGACGCCTTCGAGCAGTACATGCCCGCGGCATAGCAGGCAGATGACCAGCCCCGTAAGGACCGCATCCTGCCCGATGACGGCCTTCCCCACCTCCATTCGAACTGCTTCCAATGCCGAACGCAGGTCGGCGGCGCCGGGGGTGACTAGCCCCGTCGCGGGCTGGTATTCGGCGGACACTACGTGCGCACCTCTCCTTCGAGGGTGTCGATATCGTGAGCAAGAGTCACCAGCGTCGCGTCGTCGGGCGGCACGGGCCCGAACAAGGTTGCCCTGATTGTGCCTGCCTCGCGCCCGGTTCTGGCTGCTACGGTCGCGCAGATCGCGTCGGGGCCGACGCCGCGGGGCAGCGCCAGCCGGGTAGTGAGCCGGTCCAGGGCGGCGTCCCGCAGGACGGCTGAGGCCCGGTCACGCGATCGGCGCGACCGGTACAGGTGGCCGTGACCCTCGACAGTCTCCGAGGCCCGGACGATCACCGGCAGGGGCTCGGCGACCAGTGGCCCGAGCCTGCGCATCCGCCATATCGCGGCCAGCCCCACGGCGATGGCAAGCTGGATCGTCACCAGGTAAGCCGGCCACGGGATCAGGCTGAAGAGGGACTGGGACGCGCCGGCCGGGTTCCCGCTGGTGGCGCCCGCCGACGGCAGCGGGGGCACCAGCCAGACGATCCTGGAGCTGCCGGTCAGCAGGTCCAGCGCGAGCGCAGCGTTGCCGCGGGCGGCCAGGTACTGATTCGTGAGCGGCGCGCCGGTGCCCAGCAGGGTGATCGTCCTGTCGCCAGTGGTTGGGCTGCCAGTGGTTGGGCTGCCTGTGGTGGGACTGCCAGTGGCAGGGATAGGAGCCGAGTAGCGGACCAGGGTCGGATATCCGTCCACCGGATAGCACTGCCACGCACCGGGCTCGGTGGAGTGCAGCAGCACCCCGCCCATGTCCGTGCGGTCGGCCAGCCTGGCCGCGGTCAGGCCGCAACTCGGATCGGTCGTGCCGAGCGGGGCGTGGCCGGCCACCGCGGTATCCGGGGCCAGTGCCGTCAGCGCCGCGCCGACTGGCGCCACCAGCACGAGGTTGCCGCGCATGGCGGCCAGGCTGTCGAGTTGCCGGGCGCTGAGCAGGCCGGGACTAGTGATAACCAGCGTGACGCCGCCGCCGCGCGCGGCCGCCTCGGCGGACTCGACCGTGTCTGCCCTGGTCACCGGTTCGCCACGCTGGGCCAGGATGTCCGCGAGGGCCCTGGCGCCGGACTGTCCGGCGTCCCGTGGATCCAGGTACCCGGTAGGCCCGGATGGCTGCAGCAAGGCGATCAGTGCCCCGCCGAGGAGGACAACCAGGACGATCCCGAGTGGGGCCCGCCACCGGCGCCAGCTGTCCGCGGGCCCGGTAAAAACTGGACCTGACGCCCCCAGGCGGCCAGCAGCTGGTGTGGCGCTGGCTGGTGTGGCGCTGGCTGGTGTGGCGCTGGCTGGTGTGGCGCTGGCCGGTGTGGCGCTGGCTGGTGTGGCGCTGGCTGGTGTGGCGCCCACTAGTCCGGAGCGGGCCGGTCGGCTCATCGGGGTCCGCCCCCGGCAGCCGCCAGGGCTGGCGCGTGCCGCTCCGAGGCTGCGGCCGCCGCTATCCGGGCGTCGAGGGCGCGCAACCGCTGGTAGCCGGCCGAAGTTCCCTGGCGCTGCCCATAGCAGACCTCGTCGAACAGGCGTGCGGCGTCACGCAGCGCGTCAGCATCACCGGGCCGCGCCGCGGCTGCCTCAACCGCGATCTCGTCAGCGGTCCGGCCCGCCCGTGGTGTCAGTACGCCGTTTTCCTCGAGCTGCCGGGCGATCGCTCGCACGCATTCGAGGATCGCCGCGGAGTAGTCACCGGCGCTGGCGAGCAACGCCGCGCGCGACCGGTGTTCGCGTGCGGTCACAGTGCCGTCGCCCGGAATCAGGGGATCAGCACCCCGGTGCCGCCGGGCCATCGGGCCGATCCGGGTCATGATGATGGCGATCACGATCACCACGATGGCGGCCAGGGCGACCAGCGCCCACCAGCCGCCAGGCGTCGAGTTCCCTGCCGCGTACAGCCGGTGCAGCCAGCGGCCGACGAAGTCGAGGATGCGCTGCGTAAGGGACTCGTGCGGGTGGTAGATGGCCTTGGACAGTTCGCTGCGCGCGAGCCGCTGCGCAGCGCGGCGGCCGATCGGCTGCCCTCCGCCGGCCGCCGCGGCCGCGGCCGGGAGAGCCGCCAGGCTGAGGATCCGGGGGGGCGCTACAGGAGTGGTCACCACGGCGGCGGGGGGCCCGCGGCCGGGGGAGGGGTGTCCGGGCCCGGCACCGGGCCGCTGGGCTGGACGGCCGGGCCGACGGCCCGGCCGTCGGCGGGTGGCCGCCACACTGATGCGAACTCATCGCCGGGCGCCTGCTCGCTGCCTGCGGCGGTCTGCAGAGCCAGGTCGAGCCCCTCCTTGCGCATCCGCATGTCCATGTAGAGCAGGACGACCACGCCAGCCGATATCGGCCGGGTCACGGTGCCCGCGACAATGCGGCCGACCGCGGAGATCAGGGTGGTCGCCAGGCCGGGCGTGTGACCGGACAGGAAGTTGCCGCCCGAGAGGACCGCGGCGGCGCCGAACGGGAGTTCCAGGATGAACCCCGCCATGGTCACTATCAGCCCGGCGAGGAGCAGGATCCCGAACACCCGCCAGAAGCTCCGGCTGACCAGCCGCCAGGACCGGCGCAGGGCCTGCAACGGGCCCTGGCGTTCCAGCACCACGGCGGGGGCGGCCAGGCTGAGCATGACCCCAAACCAGATGGTCAGCGCGAGTACTGGGAAGAATCCGAGCACGCCGACAAGGACGATCACCCCCGTCGGCGCGCCGACCAGGTAGATGACGAACAGCACCAGGCCGAGCACCGCCAGGCCGAGCACCAGCAAGCCAACCAGGAGTCCCAGCACCGCGAAGGCCGCGCCGATCAGGGCGGGCAGCCGCGGAGCCGTGATCCGCCAGGCCTGCCGGGCGGTGATCCGGTGGCCCAGCACGCCGCGGCCGATGACCGCCGTGAGCAGGCCTGACAGGATGCCCTGGATGAGGACGGCGAGCACCGCGGCCACGAGTGCCGCTGTTCCCTGGATGGCCAGTGTGTGGCCGAGATAATGCCAGACCTGGGCTGGTGTCGGGTTCGAGGGCAGATTGGCCTCGCTGATCCCGCCGATGAGGTTGCCCACGATGAGTGTGATCGCCGTGGAGATGACGCCGGTGATCGTCAGCAGGATCGCTGAGAGCCCCAGCGTGGCCTTCGGGTTCTGCCGGATCGAGGAGAAGGCGCCGTCCAGGATCTCGCCGACCACCAGAGGCCGCAGCGGGATCACTCCTGGCTTAGGTGCGGACGGCCTGCCCGGAGGCCACATCCCGCCTGGGCCCGGCCCGTATGGGCCCGGCCCGTATGGGCCCGGCCCGTAGCCAGGCTGCCCGTAGCCCGGCTGGCTACCCGGGCCTTGTCCGTACCCCTGCTGCCCGTAGCCCGGCTGCCCGTACCCCTGCTGCCCGTAGCCGGGCTGGCCGCCCGGGGCCTGCTCCCAGCCGGGCTGGCTACCGGGGCCCTGCCCCCAGCCGGGCTGGCCGCCCGGGGCCTGGCCGTAGCCCGGCTGTGGCGGAGGCTGGCCGGATTCGCCCTGCTGGCCGGCTGGAGGAAACCATGGTTGACCCTGGCCCGGTTGATCGTCGCCTTGCGTGCCTGACGACGGACTGTCTGTCATGATTCTCCTTCACGGCATGCAGCCCCCGCTGCCGCGGCAGCCTCCTGCCTGGCGCGACTCGAGATGCGGCCGTGTGGGTGCGCGGCATCGGCCGGGCCAGCCCCCCGTCCCCGGTGGCGCCCATACTCGCACGAAGCGGAGCCGGGATGAAGCTGCGCCGCCGAACTACCACGATCCTCGCGACGGGCCACGCCACGGCCGAGGTCAGCCCGCGGCTCCGCGTGCCAACCGCGGGCCTGCCCACCGCGTGGATCCGGCACCGCGCGCACCCGGCACCGCGTGGATCCGGCACCGCGCGGATCCGGCACCGCGCGCATCCGGTGCGGCGCGCACCTGGTGCGGCGCACACTCGGACCATGGACGTTCCCGTGCTGCGCTGGCTCGACCCACCGGAGGGGCCCGCGATCGCCCTGCTCGACCAGACCAGACTGCCTGCCGAGGAGGCCATCGTCATCTGCCGCGACGTCGCGGCACTGGAGGATGCGATCCGCCGCCTGGTGGTTCGCGGGGCACCCATCCTCGGGGTGGCAGGCGCGTTCGGCGTGGCCCTGGCCGCCGCCCGTGGTGACGACGTGGCCGCGGCGGCCGAGGCCATCGGCAGTGCCCGGCCGACGGCGGTGAACCTGGCCTGGGGCGCCCGCCGGGTGCTGGCCGCCTACCAGCACGCCTTGGACGCTGGCCAGGGAAAACCCCACCATCAGCAACGAACACCCGCACAAGCTGCCCTCGACGAGGCCCGGGCCATCGCCGAGCAGGATGCCGCGGCCAGCGCCGCGATGGCCGCGTACGGGCTCCCGCTCCTGCCGCTACGGGGCGCCCGGATCCTCACTCACTGCAACAGCGGTGCGCTGGTGTCCGCGGGGGAGGGAACGGCGTTCGCGGTGATTCTCGCCGCCCACCGGGCCGGACGCCTGGCCCGGCTCTGGGTAGATGAGACCAGGCCGCTGCTGCAAGGTGCGAGACTGACCGCGTATGAAGCCAGGCGGGCCGGGATGGACTACGCGGTCCTGCCGGACGCGGCGGCCGCGTCGCTGTTCGCGGCCGGGGAGGTGGACATGGTGCTGACCGGGGCGGACCGGATCGCTGCGGACGGCAGTGTCGCCAACAAGATCGGCACCTATGGACTGGCCGTGCTGGCCCGCCAGCACGATGTGCCATTCGTGGTGGTGGCGCCGGTGTCCACGATCGATTTCGATACCCCGGATGGCAGTGCGATCGTGCTGGAGCACCGCGCCGCCCGCGAGGTCACATTCCTGGCGGGCCAGGCGATCGCGCCGCTGGGGAGCGCGGCCTACAACCCGGCGTTCGATGTGACCCCGGCGGCCTTTATCACCGCCCTGGTGACCGAACGAGGCGTCGCGCGGCCGGTCACTGCGGGTAACCTACATGTTCTGGATACCCGACCAGGTGCGCGAGTTAGTGCCCTTACCGAGACTTCCATGGAACGATGAGGCTCATGAAAGGTCGCGTGCTTGTTGTCGATGACGACTCTGCCCTCTCCGAGATGCTTGGCATCATGCTCCGTGGTGAGGGATTCGAGCCCACGTTCGTCGCGGACGGTGACAAGGCTCTTGAGGCGTTCCGGGACACACACCCGGACCTTGTCCTGCTTGATCTGATGCTTCCTGGCGTGGACGGCATTGATGTCTGCCGGCAGATCCGCACCGAGTCCGGAGTGCCGATCGTCATGCTGACGGCGAAGAGCGACACCGTGGATGTGGTGCTGGGGCTCGAGTCGGGCGCCGACGATTACATCGTCAAGCCGTTCAAATCAAAGGAACTGATCGCGCGCGTCCGGGCCAGGCTGCGCCGGACCGACGACCCGGCGCCCGAGATGCTGCAGATCGTGGACGTATTCATCGACGTCGCCGGGCATTCGGTAAAGCGGAACGGCCGGCCGGTCAGCCTCACGCCGCTGGAGTTCGACTTGCTGGTGGCGCTGGCCCGCAAGCCGCGCCAGGTGTTCACCCGCGAGGTGCTGCTGGAGCAGGTCTGGGGTTACCGGCACGCGGCCGACACGCGTTTGGTCAACGTCCATGTGCAGCGGCTGCGAGCCAAGATCGAGAAGGATCCGGAGCACCCTGAGATTGTGGTCACGGTGCGCGGCGTGGGGTACAAGGCAGGCCCGGCCTGAGCGCCGGGGCCGGCCCCGGGCGTGAAATGGGAGGGGCTGGGCACGATTCGTTGGGTAAGGAAGTGCTCGTTGACAGGATCTGTAACTGACAGGATCTGTAACACAGAGAGGCTTGTTCGGTAGGAAAAGGTTATGGAGGGGGCAGCGAGCGCTAGCGAGGCCCGGGGCAGCGAGCGCGTGGGCGCGCTGACTGCGTCTGCTTCGCTTGCCGTAGGCACACAGGCCGGGACCCCCGTGTCAGGAGGTCCCATGCCTGGAGCGCCCGCGTCCGGGGCGGCCCGGACGGGCGGTCCCGGCAGTTACCCACCGCGGGCTGGCCTGCTGATCCGGCGGGTGGCGAGGCGGCTGCCCCCCCGGACACGACGTGTGCTCCTGATGGTCTACCGGCGGGGCAAGGTGCTGGCCGAGCAGTTCCGCCGACGTTGGCACCGGTCACTGCAGTTGCGGGTGGTCGCGACGACCCTGATGATTTCAGTTGTCGTGGTGGCGGCGCTCGGGTTCTTCCTGATGCAGGAGATCACCACGGGGCTGCTGAACAGCGCGCGGACATCGGCATCCACCCAGATCGCGGAGGGCCTGAAGGCCGCGAAGGGCGAGGTCGGCCTGGAGGGGGCGGCCGGCAATTCGCCGAAGGCTCTCATCGCCCTCACGACCAAACTGCAGGCGCTGAGCGGCCCGGGCAACCGCTTTGACGTAGTGATCAGGATTGCCAGTTACTCCAGTCTCGGCGGGACCGACGGCAACCGGAACCTGAACCCGTCGAGCCTCCCGCAGCGCCTGATCAACAAGGTGACCCAGGAGCAGCGGAGCGGCCGGACCGACCGCCTGTGGTCGACGCCAACCAGGCTGATGTACTTCAAAGGCAGCCAGCCAGGACCGGGGCTGGCCATCGGCGGGGTGATCAACAGCCGGGATCAGCTGTACTACCTGTTCCCGCTCGATCAGCTGCAGCAGCCCATGCAACTCGTGCAGCGCGCCTTGCTGGTCGGCGGCCTGGTCCTGGTCGTCCTGCTGGCCGCGATCGTCTCGCTGGTAACGCGCTGGGTGGTGGTCCCTATCAGGGACGCAGCGCAGGCGGCCCAACGGCTGTCGGCCGGGCGGCTCGATGAGCGGATGCCGGTGCGCGGAACCGATGACCTGGCCGCCCTGGCCAGGGCGTTCAACGAGATGGCGGCCAGCCTGCAGGACAAGCTCCGGGAGCTGGAGGAGCTGTCCCAGGTGCAGCGGCAGTTTGTCTCGGACGTCTCGCACGAGCTGCGCACCCCGCTGACGACGATCAGGATTGCCGCGGACATCCTGTTCGAGACGCGGGAGCAGCTGGAGGCGTCGGCGGGCCGCTCGGCGGAGTTGCTGCAGAGCCAGCTGGAGCGCTTCGAGTCGCTGCTCGGGGACCTGCTGGAGATCAGCAGGTACGACGCGAACGCAGCCACGCTCGATGCGGAGTCCGCGGACGTCTGCGACCTCGTCCGGCGCGCGGCCGCGGACGCGGAGCAACTGGCGGCCCGGCGCGGAACCCGGATCGATTTCCGGCTGCCTCCGGAGCCGTGCGTCGCTGAGGTGGACCGGCGCCGGGTGGAGCGCATCCTGCGGAACCTGCTGGACAACGCCGTCGAGCACGGCGAGGGGCGCGACGTGGTGGTCACCGTGGCCGGCGACCGCGACGCGGTCGCGGTAGCGGTACGGGACCACGGCGTCGGTTTCGGGCCGGCCGAGGCGCAGATGGTGTTCGACAGGTTCTGGCGTGCCGACCCCGCGCGGGCGCGCACGACCGGCGGAACGGGGCTGGGGCTGGCCATCGCGCTCGAGGATGCCCGCCTGCATCGCGGCTGGCTGCAGGCATGGGGGGAGCGCGGCAGAGGCTCGGTTTTCCGGTTGACCGTGCCTCGCGCGGCCGGCCAGGAACTGGCTGGGTCGCCGCTGCCGCTCCGCCCTGACGAGGCCGAGGCCGTTCCTGGCTTTACCGGTCCGGACGCCGGTGGCGTGACGATCCCGGCGGCCGGGAACGGGTCTGGAGTGGGGCTGGCGGCCAGTCTGGGGACCGGGGGTGTTCTGGGGAGCGGGGCTGCCGTGGAGGCCGGGGGTGTTCTGGGGAGCGGGGCTGCCGCGCACGCCGGGGGCGTTCTGGGGACCGGGGCTGCCGTGGGGACGGGCGCTGGAATGGGGCCTGCGGCTGAAGTGCGGACCGAGACCGGGACGGGTACGGGTGCGGGTGGCTGAAGCCCGGCTCGGGGCCCGCGCTCTGCTGCGTATCCCGTGGGCGGTGGCCGGGGCGCTGGCTATCACCCTGGCGGCGGGCTGCGCGGCAATCCCGGAAAGTGGAGTTGTGCAGCCCGCGGCCGGTCCGCCGGGTCCAGGCAGCGGGGCCGGCGGTGGCCCGGGCTGCTGCGGCCTGATCATGCGGGCGCCGCAGCCCGGCTGGGATCCACAGCAGATCGTCAGCAACTTCCTCGTCGCCAGTGGCAACTTCGCCAACGACCACGCGTACGCACGGGAATACCTCACCGCGGCGGCCAGTAAGGCCTGGCATCCAGGGTCGGCGGTGACCGTCATCAAGCAGCCGCCCGTCGTCACGCTTTCCCGTGGCTTCTTCGGGTCGCAGAGCACGGCGGTCATCCAGATACAGGCGCAAGAAGTGGCCACGCTGAGCGGCAGCGGTCAATACACTCCCGCGCCCGGTGGGCAGGAGCGGTTGACCCGGCAGTTCGGCCTGCAGTTGGTCAACCACCGGTGGCGTATCGCCAGCCTGCCGTCGGGCGGCACGGGCTCACTCGCTAATGAGCTGCTGCTCACCAAGGATCTGTTCCAGTTGGCCTATGAGCCGCGGAACTTGTACTACTTCGATTCCTCGGGCCAGGTTCTGGTCCCTGATCCGGTCTTCGTGCCGGTCGACTCGTCCGATCCGGGCACGGGTCTGGTCCAGGCGCTGCTGGGCAGCCCGGCCGGATGGCTGGAGGGCGCGGCGTTCTCGGCGTTCCCGCCGGACGCCCGCCTGCTACGGCCGGTTCAGATTTCCCCGGCCGGCAAGATCGCCACCGTCGATCTCGGCCTGCCCCGCGGGGCCGCTACCCGGTCCGGCCTCCGGGCCATGGCGGCCCAGCTCGTGTGGACGCTCACCGGCTCCTCCTACAGTCCAGTGCCCGCTCAGGCGGTACAACTGGAGGTAAACGGGCGTCCCAGTTCGCCGGCCGGATCCAGCATCCCGGTCCAGGATCGCGGCAACTACCCGCAGAAGGTTCTTGGCTCACCGGGCCACGAGAATTTGTACTTCCTGGCCGCGAACGGTGCCGCACGGGAATTGCGGGGGGCAGCCCCGGTGAGCGCCGCGGTGCCTGGTCAGGCCGGGACCGGCCAGATCCCGTTGCGTATCTTGGCCGTCTCACCTGATGAGCACTACCTCGCCGGGATCGCGGGCCCGTCGAACAGGGTCTACATCAGTGACCTGGTGGCCGCGGCGCAGGACCATCCCAAGCCGCCCGGGGGCAACCTAGTAGCCCGGCTCACGGGAAGCAGCCTCACCGCTCTCAGCTGGGACCGCCGAGACGAGCTGTGGATCGCGGGGAAGAGCGGCGGACTGTCCGGCGTGTGGGTTGTATCGCCAGGCAATTCCTCGCCCATCCAGGTGAGCCTGCCGTCGGGGACAGGCCCGGTCACCGCGCTGCGGGTGGCGCCCGACGGCGTGCGGATCGCCATGATCGCTGACACCGGGACGGGCGCGCGGTTGCTGCTTGGGGCCATGATCCGCGGCAGCGGCCAGCTATCGATCCTGCAGACTGTGGCCGTCGGCACGGACGTCTCGACCCCATCGGCCCTGACCTGGTATGACGCTGATCACTTGCTGGTTGTGGCGCAGACCGCCGCCGGACCGGGGCTCGAGGAGGTTCCCGTTGACGGCGACCGTTCCACCGCTATGGGAGTGGAACCCAGCATGATTTCGATCACCGCCGCGGGAACCACCAACGCCCTCTACGCCGGCCTGCAGACCAACCCCAGCCACCTGGCCCGGTCGATCGGCGTCAGCGAGCTGTGGAACTTCTTCGTCTCCGGCAGCAGCGCCACCTATCCAGGCTGAGCCGGATCACGACGGGGGTCAAGGAGACGGCACCGCCCCCCTGACCTGGGCCGGAGTGCGACGGGGGTCAAGCGGCGGCACCGCCCTCCCCCGACCTGGGCCGGAGCCCGCAAGGTGTCACCCCGACCAGTCACCCGCCTGCGTCCCAGCACCGTCCCGTGCCCTCTTCCATGATCACGGAACATCCCGGACACATAGACCCAGAAACCTTCCGTGATCACGGCGGATGAGCAAGCCGCATACCCATGGCCGCCGCCCCGGCCCGGGCCCTCCATTACTACGGAACATCCCGGACACAGAGACCCAGAAATATTCCGTGATCATGGAGTTTGTGCCGCTTCGGGACCTGTCTGTAGCGATGTAAATCACGCTCGGTGACCGACTAAAGGCCCTTTGGCCCGATGACATCGGGCACAGGGCAGGCTAGCGTCTTGCTATGGCACCCGCCCGGGTCCGTGGTTGCGCCAGGCAGGGTCCTCCGCTCACCGCGGGGAGCCCGCCCAGGCAAGCCGATGCCAGCCGCAGGCGAAACGGCCCACGTAAGGCGACTTCTCGTCGACCGATCACGGTGCGGCTTAGAGGTAAGTCCTGCCCCGCCGGGGGATCCGGCGTCCCCCGGGCCGGGAGAAGGGCAGTAGTGGCGACAGGCCGCGAACCCCTCCGCAGGCGGATGTGGGGACGAAGACCAGGTCGGCCGGGCGGGTGCCGCCCAGATGAATCGCGCTGAAGGGGGTTTCCGGATGGACATCATCTTCAAGGGTCGGCGTACGGCTCTGCAGGAAAGGTTCCGCAGGCATGCGACGGCCAAGCTGGGCAAGATCGGAAAGCTGGATCAGAAGGCGATCAGGATCGACGTGGAGGTGTCCCAGGAGCGCAACCCCCGCCAGTCGGACCGGCGGGAGCGCGTCGAGCTGACCATCAGGTCACGCGGACCGGTCATTCGCGCGGAGGCGGCTGCCGATGACCGCTTCGTCGCGCTGGACCGCGCCGTCGCCAAGCTCGAGGCACGGTTGAGGCGCGCGTGCGATCGACGTAAGAACCGGCACGGCGGCCAAGTTCAGCCCGACGTCGGTCTGCTCCTGGACCAACTCGACGGGCAGTTCGCTGATGAGCTCCCGGTGATCGCCGCTAACGGGGCGAGCGACGCTCGGCCGGCTGATGGGGCTCTCCCGGCTGGTGACGGTCTGTCAGCTAACGGAGCCGTGTCAGCCAGTGAGGGGTCAGACGTTCCCATCGCCATGGAAGGAGATGGGCCACTGCTGGTTCGGGAGAAGTTTCATGCGGCTGCGCCCATGACCATCGACCAGGCATTGCTGGAGATGGAGCTCGTGGGGCATGATTTCTTCCTCTTCCATGACCAGAAGTGCAGCCTGCCTAGCGTGGTCTACCGGCGGTGCGGCTACGACTACGGCGTGATTCGGCTGGTGGAAGAGCCCGCCAGGGAAAAAGCGCACGGGGCTACGGGGGGAGCCGTCGGCCAACGGGACCGGAGAGTGGGGCAAAATCGGGCTGCTGGATAGAGCATTTTGCGCCGGGGATGACCTGCGCGGCCCCAGGCTCAGCCGGGCCTAGCTTGCGTAGGACGCCCCCGGTCAGCCAGAGTTTGATCACGAGGTGTTACGGTGCCGTCCGTCCCGGCAGTCATAACGCCGCGCGGGACCAATGCCCCGGATCTCACAACGCGGCCGGTCAGAGTTGCCGGGCCGGGCGGCCTGGTCAGGGACCAGGTGCGGTCAGCATCGGAAGGTTGTCACGAGGTCGGGAGCGTAGGGCGAAACGTAGAAGGCATTACCAGACAGTTACGCATGGCAGTCAGTGCGGCCGACCGCAGGCCTGCATGACGAGGCTGTACCGCAGGCCTGGGAAGCAGGACTCTGGACGGCAGAGAGTCAGGACGTGGCTGAACAGCAGGTAGAGCGGAACAGCAGGTAGAGCGGAACAGTTCGGCAGGTCATGGTTGCAGGTGAGAGAGGAGGTGCCATGGGCGGAGATCTCGCAGTCGCCAAGGGTGCAGCTGGCTCCCGGCGGGGTCCCGATCCGATCCGCGCCCTCATCGTCGATGATCACGCGCTGTTCCGGCGTGGCCTGGAGATGGTTCTTGCGGCCGAGGACGATATCGAGTTGGTCGGTGAGGCGAGTGATGGGGCTGAGGCAGTCGAGAAGGCTGCCGAGTCCCTACCGGATGTCGTTCTCATGGATATCCGCATGCCGAAGAGCAGCGGAATTGAAGCCTGCCGTGCGATGAAGGAGGCGGCGCCTAGTTCGAAGATCGTCATGCTGACGATCAGCGACGAGGAAGAGGACCTGTTCGAGGCGATCAGGGCGGGTGCCAGCGGCTACTTGCTGAAGGACATCCCCCTGGACGAGGTGGCCGAGGTTGTCAGGGCGGTCTACGGCGGGCAGTCGCTCATCAATCCTTCGATGGCGGGCAAGCTCCTTACGGAGTTCGCCACACTCGCGAAGCGCGATGACGAGGAACGGGCACAGCAAGTACCGGCACCCAAGCTCACCGATCGCGAGATGCAGGTGCTCAAGCTGGTGGCCAGGGGCATGAACAACCGCGACATTGCCAAGGAACTGTTCATCTCCGAGAACACGGTCAAGAATCACGTGCGCAACATCCTGGAGAAGCTTCAGATCCACTCCCGGATGGAGGCCGTCATGATCGCAGTACGGGAGAAGCTGATCGAGTTCAGCTAGCCCAGGTCACCTGGCCAGGCCGGGCTCACCGGGGATTCCGGGCTCACCGGGGGCTTCCGGGCTGGCCGGGGATCTGTGCTGGCCGGGGATCCTGTGCTGGCCGGGGCTTCCGGGCTGGCCGGGGATCCTGTGCCGGAGCCAGGCCCGGCTCCGGGGCCGTGTCAGGTGAGTGCAGACGTCAGCCGTTGGGCTAGATGGGGTGGATTTACCTGTTCTACTGCGACTGCGGAGCAGCCGACCCATTCAGCGGCCTCGTGCAGAGCGCGGGCCATGGCCTCGGTGGCGGCCGGGACTTCCAGGGAGACCTGGCGGGCGACGAGCGTCTGGCCCCGTCGCACCGGATCGACCCGGCCGGCCAGGCGGCCCTTAGCGAGCAGCGGCATCGCGAAATACCCGTGCACGCGCTTGGCCTTCGGCAAGTACGCCTCGAGGCTGTGCTCGAAGCCGAACATCCGCCGGGTGCGCTTGCGATCCCAGAGGAGTGAGTCGAACGGGGACAGCAGCGTGACCCGGTGCCGTCCCAGCGGAGCCTGAACCAGCGCGGCCGGATCGGCCCAGCCGGGGATGACCTTGCCCGCCGCCTCGATCGTGACCGGGGTCAGGCCCGCGGCCATCGCGGCCTCGTCGACGCGGCCCGCGTAGTCGATTTTGCCGTCGGTCAGGTCGCGAAGCCGGTGGTAATCGATAAGGTCGGCGCGGGTCGCCGCACCCAGCGCCTGGGCGGCCACCCCCGCGAGATGAGCCAGGCACTCCTCGTCGGAGGGGTCGGTATCCAGCAACTCGCGGGGCAGCACGCGCTGCGGCAGGTCGTAGACCCGGCGCCAGCCATCCCGGCGGACGCAGATGACCTCGCCCACGTCCAGCAGCCACTCGACGGCGATCTTGGTTTCTGACCAGTCCCACCACGGGCCGCCGGCCTTGGCCCCGCCGAGCTGGGTCGCGTTGAGCGGTCCTTCAGCGTGCAGCCTGGTCAGGACCTCGGCGCAGACCCGGTCGATGCTCTGATGCCAGCGACGGCCTCTCGCCCGCAAGGCTCGCCTTCTGAACGAGTAGTAGGGCCACTCATCAAGCGGTAGCACGCAGGCGGCATGCGACCAGTACTCGAACGCGTTCGGCTTGCGCGGATGCCAGTACGCACGCTCGATCCTGTCCCGGGGGATGGGGCCGAGCCGCGCGTAGGCGACAAGCTCATGGGAGCGCGCCAGCACGCTGATCGTGTCGAGTTGCACAGCGCCAAGACGGCGCAGCATGCCTGGGACGCCACCGCGCCGTCCCTCGATCCCGATGAATCCTTGGGCGCTCAGCGTGAGCAGCCGCGCCTCGTCCGCGGACAGGGCTAGCTGAGCGGCGGGCCGGGCAGCGGTGGGCTGGGCGCCGGTCGGTAGAGCAGGGGTGACCACAAGAAATGGAGCCTAGCGGGAGGCTCTGACATTCCTGGCTGGCCGGGCGAGGGGAATGAGCGTGAGTTAAGGCTTTAGTACCAGTCTTCGAAGATGTCGGTCGCCACCGCCAGCAGCGCACCGACGATCGCCACGGCGCCGCCGCACCAGAAGAGCCACCAGGTCGGCCCGAATACGAGGGCGAGCGAACCGACCAGGAATCCGGCCATGATGATGGTCACTGCCACCCAGGAGACGGTCCGCCCGTGATACGGCTCGTAGTTACCGGGAGTCCCCGGCGCGTCGGGGCTGAGCTCGGCCGCGTTCTGGCCAGCACTGGAGACTGTGCCGGTCCCTACCTGGTCCGCCATGCGGGCTGCTCCTCTCATCGCGGCCGGGCGCGCGCCGCTCTCGCACCTCCTTATTGTGGCGGTGAGGCTCACGCGCCGCACGCCGACCCCCCTGGAAGCGCGCCAGATAACCGGATCGCCGCCCTGTCTTTGCGGCCCACCCTGATATCCCCCGGGATGACCCTCAGGGCGCACCCGGGGATGCCCCTCAGGGCGCTCCCCGATTCCCCGAAGCGTGCCCCGGGATGCCCCGCAGCGCGCCCCGGGATGCCCCGCTGGCGCGCCCTGACGCCCTCAGGCGCGCCGCGTCTCGGTATTCCCAGCGCCAGTGCGTCCTGACGGCTCGGATTCACCGTCTGTCTCGCCTACCATGACAGTGACGACAGTGGCATCGGTGCGCCACTGACTGTCGCCTACCCGTGGGCATGCGGACGCGGCGCGCGGGCGGCGAAACTCCGGCTGGATTCCGGCATCAGGCAAACGATCCGCGAGGAGCGCGACGAGAAGTGCCAGTCATTATCGACAGGGTCCTTCGCACGGGTGAAGGCAAGACCCTGCGCCAACTCAAGCGGATCTCTGATCAGGTCAACTCGATCGAAGAGGATTTCTCTGCACTGAGCGACGCGGAACTGCGCGCCATGACCGGCGAGTTCCGTGAACGGTACGCAGCCGGGGAATCCCTCGATGATCTGCTTCCCGAGGCGTTCGCCACGGTCCGGGAGGCCGCCCGGCGGACGCTGGGCCAGCGGCACTTCGACGTGCAGATCATGGGCGGAGCGGCCCTGCATGGCGGGAATATCGCCGAGATGAGGACCGGTGAGGGCAAAACCCTCACCGCGGTGCTGCCCTCCTACCTCAACGCGCTGTCCGGCCAGGGCGTGCACGTGGTGACCGTCAACGACTACCTGGCCAAGCGTGACTCCGAGTGGATGGGGCGGGTGCACCGCTTCCTCGGCCTCGAGGTTGGCGTGATCCTTTCCCAGCAGCCGCCGGAGGAGCGCCGCAAGCAGTACGAGGCGGATGTCACCTACGGCACCAACAATGAATTCGGCTTCGACTACCTGCGCGACAACATGGCCTGGGGGCTGGAGGAGTGCGTCCAGCGCGGGCACAACTTCGCCGTCGTGGACGAGGTGGACTCCATCCTGGTGGACGAGGCGCGGACGCCGCTGATCATCAGCGGGCCTGCCGAGCAGAGCGCCCGCTGGTACACCGAGTTCGCCAAGGTCGCGCCCAGGCTCCGCCGGGGTGAGGACGGCGAGGGGGATTACGAGGTCGACGAGAAGAAGCGGACCGTCGGCATTATGGAGTCGGGAGTAGAGAAGGTCGAGGACTGGCTCGGCATCGACAACCTGTACGACTCCGTCAACACGCCCCTGGTCAGCTTCCTCAACAACGCCATCAAGGCCAAGGAGCTGTACAAAAGGGACAAGGACTATGTCGTCATCAACGGCGAGGTCCTCATCGTTGACGAGTTCACCGGGCGCATGCTGTACGGCCGCCGCTACAACGAGGGCATGCACCAGGCCATCGAGGCCAAAGAGGGCGTGCAGATCCAGAACGAGAACCAGACCCTCGCCACCATCACGCTGCAGAACTACTTCCGCCTCTACGACAAGCTCTCCGGGATGACCGGTACGGCCATGACCGAGGCCAATGAGTTTTCCCAGATCTACAAGCTCGGCGTGGTGCCGATCCCCACGAACATGCCGATGATCCGCGACGACCAGTCCGACGTCGTCTACCGGACCGTGGCGGTGAAGTTCGATGCCGTCGTCGCGGACATCGTGGAGCGGCACGCTAAGGGCCAGCCGGTGCTGGTCGGCACCACCAGCGTGGAGAAGTCCGAGACGCTGTCCCGCATGCTCAAGCGCAGTGGCGTCCCGCACGAGGTGCTGAACGCCAAGTATCACGAGCGTGAGGCGGCGATCATCGCGCAGGCGGGGCGGAAGGGCGCGGTCACCGTGGCGACCAACATGGCCGGCCGCGGCACCGACATCATGCTGGGCGGTAACCCGGACTTCCTCGCGGACATCGAGCTGCACCAGCGCGGCCTGTCACCGGTGGACACGCCGGAGGACTACGAGGCGGCATGGGCTGAGGCGGTGGAGAAGGCCAAGGGCGCGGTGGCGGAGGAGCACGAGGAGGTCGTCGCGGCGGGCGGCCTGTACGTGCTGGGCACCGAGCGGCACGAATCACGCCGCATCGACAACCAGCTCCGCGGCCGGGCCGGCCGCCAGGGCGACCCGGGGCTGTCCAGGTTCTACCTGTCCCTCGAGGACGACCTGATGCGGATGTTCAACGCCGACAAGGTCGCCCACTTCATGGAGTGGCTGAAGACCGACCCGGACGTGCCTATCGTGTCCAAGCCGGTGACCCGGTCCATCAGGTCCGCGCAGACCCAGGTGGAGCAGCAGAACTTCGAGATCCGCAAGGACGTGCTCAAGTACGACGACGTGCTCAACCGGCAGCGCAAGGTCATCTACTCCGAGCGGCGCCGGGTGCTGGAGGGCGCGGACCTGCACGAGCAGATCCGCGACATGATCAACGAGGTGATCGCGGGGTACGTGGCCGGGGCGACCAGCGAGGGGTTCCCGGAGGAGTGGGACCTGGACCAGCTGTGGCGCGCGTTCCGTGAGCTCTACCACACCACGCTCACCGTCGACGACGCGGTTGAGGAGGCAGGCGGCGAGCGTTCCGGCCTGTCCCAGGAGTTCCTCACGGAGATGATCCGGGCCGACGCCCAGGCGGCGTACGACCGCCGGGAGGAGGAGCTCACCCCGGAGGTCATGCGCGAGCTGGAGCGCCGCGTGGTGCTCTCGGTGCTCGACCGGAAATGGCGTGAGCACCTCTACGAGATGGATTACCTGCGGGAAGGCATCGGCCTGCGGGCCTGGGCCCAGCGTGACCCGCTGGTGGAATACCAGCGCGAGGGCTTTGACATGTTCACCGCCATGATGGAGGGCATCAAGGAGGAGTCGGTCGGCAACCTGTTCAACCTGCAGGTCGAGGTCCAGGAGAACCCGATCGTGGAGGAGGCGCCCGGCGCCGCGGCCGCCCCTCCGGCCAGCCCCCGGCCCGCTGTCGGTGGCCGTCCCGCGACGAGTGGCGCCGGGACCGCCGCTAACCGCAAACCTCAGCCACAACGGAACCGCCCGGCCCGTCCCGCCGCCCAGCTGCGAGGTCCTGGGGCGGACTCGCCAGAGCCTGCCGTGCCGGCTGCGTTCGCGGCTGACGGGGGCCCTTCCCTGGTTGCTCCCGGCCTCAAGCGGCCGCAGCGCCCGGCGCGGCTCCAGTACAGCGCGCCCAGCGAGGACGGCACCAGTGAGGTCGAGCAGCACGCCGAAGGATCCGCGGGCGGTGACTTCAGCCGCGTCGGCCGCAACGACATGTGCCCGTGCGGCTCCGGCCGCAAGTACAAGCGCTGTCACGGTGACCCGCGCAACCGCCAGGGCGGCTGACCAAGCCGACAGCAGCTAAAAGGCAGCGCCAGCTAAAAGGCAGCGCCACCAGAGGCGGCGCCACCACAGGCTGGGCCAGGTGGGGTGAGGTCAGCGGCTTGGGCGGCCGGTGGCGCCGGTGTCGGCGTAGTCCCAGATCGCTCGAAGTAGCTGGTCGGGCGTTTCGATCTGCGGGACGTGGCCGGTGGCCGGCAGCAGCTGGAATCGGGCGCCCGGGATGGCCGCGGCGAAGGCGCGGCCATAGTCAGGGTCGACGATCTGGTCGCTGTCGCCCCACAGCACCAGCGTGGGGAGCGTGACCTGGCTGAGACGGCCGCGCAGAGTGGGGTCGGGCGTGGTCGGCTCGCCGCTGTACACGATCAGGGCGGCGCGGTTGCCGGCCATTGCCGCCCGCTGAGCTTCGGGCATGGTGGCGGGGTCGATGCGGAAGGCGGCCGGGTCGTGGTAGGAGAGCCGCGACAGTTCGTCCAGGGCCAGCGGGAAGATGTCGGTGACGGGATGGCCCTCGACCTCGATGCCGACCGCGTCGACCAGCACGATGCTGCTGATCCGGGCGGAGGGGAGCAAGGCCAGCTCAGCGGCTATCCAGCCGCCGATCGAGTTGCCGATGACGGTGACGTCGTGCAGGTCGAGCTGCTCGAGCAGTTCCCGGTAGAGCGCGGCGAGCCCAGCGATGCTGGTCAGCCCGTCTGGGCGCGGGGTGCCGTTGAAGCCGGGATGGGTGGGCGTGCAGACGCGGGCGTGCTCCCGGGTGGAGAGCAGCTCGGCGAAGCCTGTCACCGACTGAGGCCCGGCACCGCCGTGCAGCAGCAGGAAGGGCCGCCCCTGGCCTCGGTCGTCGACGGAAACGTCGACCTGGCCAGCACCGGCCGCTGCCAGAGTATGCGCGGTCGTGGTCATCGTGTGTCCTCCAGGGGGGTGCGCGCTGGTGCTCCGACCGCGAAGTCGGTTGCGGGCACCGTCGCGTAGCGAGCCATCACGCCGGCGACAGCGTCGTTGGTCATGGACTGGCCCGAGTCGGCCATGTCCTGCAGATCCCGGAAATACTGCACGTAAAGATCGGGCGTGAAGGTGTTGAGCAGGACCGTCGTCTCCTCGCCCGGGTTGGCGAAGGTGTGCGGTGCCCCCGTCGGGACCATCACCAGCGTGCCCGGGCCTGCGTCGTAGCTGTTGTCCCCGACGGTGAACCGCGCCGTGCCCGAGACGACGTAGAACCCTTCATCGTGCTGAGCGTGCCGGTGCTGCTGGGGCCCGTCGGTGTGCGGGGCGATCGTGATCTCCCCCAGGCCCAGCCGGTGCTGGGTCGTGCTGCCATCCTCCAGAATTCGCATCTGGACTGGTCCGCGGAGGACTACCTCACCGTCACCTGGGCCGACTATGGATACCTCGGTCATCTGAACTCCACTTCGTGAGAGCTGACTTTCATGACCCTAGAGACTCGGCTACCGTTATGCAAGTTGACTCTCGTAATAAGAGAGTACTTGAATAATGTTCGTTGGAGCGCGAGGATGGGGTGATGACCAGCCAGGCCCGGACCGGCCGATCCAATCAGAAGGAGCGCACCCGCAGGGCCATCGTCGACGCCACCCGCGACCTCATCCGCACGGGCGCCGAGGTGACGATGCCCGCGGTGGCGAAGTCGGCGCTGGTTTCCGAGGCCACCGCCTACCGCTACTTCCCTGACCTCGTCTCGCTGCTGCGCGAGGCGCTGGCTGGCGTGTGGCCCAGCCCGGCCGAGGCCCTCGAGCCGGTCGCGAACTCTGGTGATCCCGTCGAGCGTGTCGCTTACGCCACCGAGGTTTTGCTACGCCATGTGCTGGCCTACCAGGGCGCGGTACGCGCCATGATCTCCGGCACGATCACCCGGCCGGGCGCGGCCGCCGCCCGCCCCGGCTACCGGTTCGGGCTCATCGACCACGCGCTCCGCCCGCTGGACGACGCACTGACAGTGACCAGCCCGGGCTCGCTGGACCAGCTCAAGCGAGACCTCGCCGTGGTCATCAGCGCTGAGAGCCTGTTCACCCTCACCGATCTGTGCGGTCTCTCACCTGACGACGCGGTGGCCAGCGCCGTCCGGACCGCGCGCACTCTCACTGAGGCCGCGACCAGGCCCTGCGGATAACCCCACAGGGTCACGCCGCCGCATTTGTCCAAGCCGCGGGCTCGGCTCAGGGCCCCTGGGTGCCGTCGCAGGTGAGGAGCGCCGGCTGGTTCACGCTCGGGGTCAGGCCGCCTCGACCGCGGTGCAGAGCCATCGGGGAGCCCGTCCGGCTGGGATGCCGCGCGGCTGCGAGAGTTCCAGCCGGACGGCCAGCGCGCGGATGCGCGGGCCGAATCCGACGATCACCGTCATTTCCAGGACGTCGGACCTGGGCTGGGACGTGACCACCCGGCGTACCAGCGGCCTCTGCCTGGCGGTGGGCTGCCCGGCGGCCAAGGTGGGCCCCAGGCGCTGGATGTTGGACCTGACCCGCTGAGTTGTCCAGGGCACGATCTGGCCGGCCGGGCGGGACCCGGCCAGAGTCTCGGCGAGAACCTGGGCGAACAGGCTGGGCCACCCCGGGGCAACCCCGCGATCCGGGTCGCCCCCGCTCGGGTCCGCCGAATCCGGCCTGGCTGATCTGGCGCCGGCCGGGTCCGGGTGGGCCGGGTCCGGGCGGGCCAGGTCCGGGCGGGCCAGGTCCGGGATCGGATGCCGGAGCCCTCGGCCGCTGTCGCCTTCCTGCCCGTGGCCGGCCGTACCGCCGCTGCCGCCGGCCCTGGCGGTGTGCGCGGTCCCGGCGGATAGTGTCCCGGCTAACGCCTCATCGTCGTAGGGCGGAGCCGAGTCAGGCACGGCATACAGGCGCACCGCGGCGGGGTCCGGTAGCGGCCGTCCGGTCTCACGCTGGCACCCCTGCCGCGTGGTTTTCCTGGTCTCCGGTCTGGGTGCCGGGCGGGGCTGTCGTGCTCCGGGCTCCGGTGTCGATCCGGTCCGGCCCGTCCTGGGCTCCGGTGTCGGGCGGGGCTGTCGTGCTCCGGGCTCCGGTGTCGGCCCGGTCCGGCCCGCCCCGGGTGGCTGAGAAGGCGGCGTAGGCATGGGACCTCCCGGGGAATCAGCGGCATGTCGCGGTTTCGCGGCGGATGCGTCCGCCTGGCGGGCCAGGCTTGGCTCCGCCGCTTGATGGTGTTGTACCGTCTCCCGGTGACAATTTCCGGCGCGGGCCCCGTGACCAGCGCGTAGGGATCGCGAGGCACGATGCTCAGCGCGGGCCGAACCAAGCCTTCTCCCCGGCCAGCGGAATAGCGCGCATCTGGGCAGCGGGGCACGGCGCGGCTCCGGCTGCCGCTCACGGGTTGCCGGCTTCGACCGCGCCGGGGTGACGGACCGGTTGTCGAGAACCTCGTCACAGCGTCGACACCTGGGTGAGCGGCCACACCGTGGCGCCGCCGATCAGGAAGGATGGAGCAATGCGATTCATGCTGCTGCAGAACTACGGACAGGTCGAGTCGGACTGCCCGCCCATGACGGAATGGACCCCTGGTGACATCAAGGCCCACATCGAGTTCCAGCAAGTGCTGAACCAGGAGCTCGCCGAGAGCGGCGAACTGGTTGACGCACAGGGCCTGGCCGGGCCCGAGCGGGCCAAGTTCGTGGTGTCGGACGGGGCAAGTGCCCCGGTGATCACTGACGGCCCGTTCCCCGAGGCGAAAGAGCTGCTCGCCGGTTACCGGATGGTGGATGTCGAGACGGCCGCGCGGGCCATCGAGATCGCCGCCCAGGCGTCGGCTGCGCCCGGGCCGAACGGGGCGCCGATCCGCCAGCCGATCGAGGTGCGCGAGGTGATGAGCGCCCCCGACCCTGAGGTGTGAGTGAATACCGCAGCGAACACCGAGGGCCTGCTGCGCGAACTGGCGCCGCGGGCCCTCGGTGCGATCGTCCGCCGCTATGGCGACTTCGCTGACGCTGAGGACGCCGTGCAAGAGGCTCTCATCGCTGCCGCCGCCACGTGGCCCGCCAGCGGGGAGCCGGACAACCCGCTGGGATGGCTCATCCGGGTGGCCGCCCGCCGCATGGCCGACCAGTATCGCCGCGACGGCGCCCGCCGCCGCCGGGAGGAGATGGCTGCCTCGTGGTCGCTCGCCAGCCCCGGCCCGGCTCCGGGGCGCGACGACACGCTGATCCTGATGTTCATGTGCTGCCACCCGTCTCTGCCACCGGCGTCGGCGATACCACTCACGCTACGGGCGGTCGGTGGCCTGACCACCCGCGAGATCGCCACCGCGTTCCTCGTTCCCGAGGCCACCATGGCCCAGCGGATCAGCCGGGCCAAGGCCAAGGTCAAGGCGTCGGGCGAGCGGTTCACCCTCCCGCCGCCGAGCGAACGCGCCGAGCGGCTGCGGTCGGTGCTCCATGTCCTCTATCTCCTCTTCAACGAGGGCTACGCCAGCAGCAGCGGCCCCGACCTGACCCGCAGCGATCTGTCCGGCGAGGCCATCCGGCTGGCCCGAGGTGTGCGTGGCGGCCTGCCTACGGACCCCGAGGTCGCTGGCCTGCTCGCGCTCATGCTGCTCACCGACGCCAGGCGCGCTGCCCGCACCCGCAGCGACGGGGAGCTGATCCCGCTCGCCGAGCAGGACCGCACCCTCTGGGACCGGGGCCTTATCGCGGAGGGGGTGGCTCTCGTCACCGAGGCCATGAAACGCGGTCAGATGGGCGAGTACCAGGTCCAGGCCGCCATCGCGGCCATCCACGACCAGGCTGCCCGTCAGGCCGACACCAACTGGTCGGAGATCGTGTCTCTGTACGGCCTCCTCGAACGGATGACCGGCAACCCGATGGTGACCCTCAACCGGGCCGTCGCCACCGCCATGGCGCACGGGCCGACCGCTGGCCTGGCGCTGCTCGACGGTCTCAGCGAGCGGCTCGGCGACCACCACCGGCTCCATTCGGTGCGTGCCCACCTGCTCGACCTGGCCGGCGACACCAGAGCCGCCATCGCTGAGTTCCGCGCCGCGGCCGCCCGCACCACGAACCTGCGCGAGCAGCACTACCTGACCACCCAGGCCGCCCGCCTGGCGGCTGAGCGGCCCGACGACTGACCTAGCCGACGTGACCTAGCCGACATGACCTGGCTCACTGACCCGGCGGGCGCGGCGGCCAGGTTACTCACGCCGATGCGCAGTATCGGCCTGGCCGGGGCCGGTGGCCGGCTGGGAATGTGCCGGCCGGACTGTGGGTTGTGCGAAGAGCCGGGTAGGAACGTCGGCCCGGAACAAGTCGTCAATGGAGAGTTGCCTTG
>JAWWPY010000183.1:0-2602 GCA_033854735.1 Streptosporangiaceae bacterium
CGCAGGCGAAGCCCGTTTGCTCCGTGACGGTCAAGCCCAGCCGCTGTTCGTAGAACAACCTGGCCCGGTCCAGGTCCGTCGCTGCGATGAAGGCGACAACACTGCTCGACTCCCGCATGGTTACTCCTGTCACGAGACCCGTCGCGGACAATCTGGTGCGTATGTCGTTTCGCCGGGCCCTACGGCCACGGCGCCGTCTCCATGACCGAGAATGGGGACTCTCCCTGATTGGAGCAGATCGTGGACGAGGCAGTGCGTGAGTACATCGATGCCATCCCCTCTGCACATCGTGCCCTGTTCGACCGGCTTCACCGGCTGATCCTCGCTGCTTATCCCGACGCAGCCGTGGTGCTCTCGTACAAGATGCCCACCTACAAGGTCGGCAGCTGCCGCCTTCACGTTGGTGCGTGGGAACACGGGATATCGATCTACGGCTGGAAACAGGGGGGCGACGCCGGCTTCACCGCCCGCCACCCTGAGCTCCGGACCAGCACAGGAACCATCCGGCTGCAGCCCGAAGATGCGGCCGCCATCCCCGACGATGAGTTCCGCGACTTGGTGCGGTCAGCTCTCGAACCCCGGCCGTAAGACGGTCAAATTGCATTACTCGCGCTGAACGCTCCGCTATTCCCCTGAATGCCTTTTAAGGCCCCGCCGCTGAATGTCTCTTCAAGGCCCGCCGCGCGGCATAGTGGCGCAGGCCGGAAATTGAGGCGTCCGGCAGGCTGGCTGGTAATTGTTCCGCTACCTTGTCCTAGCAGGCTGATTCGTGCAGCCAGAATGCACACAGGGGGCGTATATGAAGATGGCGCGGGCTATTCCGATGCTATCGGGCGGAACTGCGGCGGCGCTCGTAATGATGGCTGCCGCCCCGGCCCTGGCCAGCCCGGCCGGGGCGGTCCATTCGCGGGGCGGAAGCATCACCTCGATCCTGCAGGCGGGGAACAGCGTCACCGGCGTCCGGGGCTCGGGCGGCGATGGCGTGGTGCTGACCGGCCTGGTACCCGGCAGTGGCGGCGCGGCCGCGTTCCTGTTCCGCGGCCGCCTCGCCACGGCGGCCGGGGCGGCGGTCTCCGTGCTACGGCCGGCCTTCCGCCAGGTCACCTCGTCCACCTTCTACGGCCCCAACACGCACCTGTTCAACCCGCAGGCGATCCCGCGCGGGCAGGTCCGGGCGGTCGGCAGCTACCTGTCGTCGGCCGCACCCTCGGGCGTGCGCAACCAGGGCATGATCTACCTCGGGCGGATCAGCGGACGGGGCGGCTCGTGGACGTCCATCGACGTGCCCGCGCACGGCAGGCATGTCACCAGGCACGTCCGGGCCTGCCCGCGGTCCCGGAGCAAGTGCTTCGTCATGGACACCATCCCGCACAGCACCATGGGCAACCTGGTGGTGGGCAACTACGACCTGAACCCGACGGTGCGCGGGGGCCTCGTCTCGGGTAACGCGTTCATCTACAACATCACCCGCCGCGAGTGGACCCTGTTCCGGCTGCACGGCAGCCTGTCCACGAAGAGCACCTTCTACGGCATCTGGCAGGACGGCGGCCCGCGGAGCCCGCGCTTCACGCTGGCCGGCGGGTCCTCAGCCCGTGGTGGCCAGCGCGGATTCCTGATCAACTACAACGAGCGGACCGGCGCCTTCGGCCGGCCGGCTTTCTACACCTACAACAACCGGCCCGCCATATTCACCCACTTCGAGGGGATCACCGCCGTCCGGGGCGGGTTCAACCTCGTGGCCATGAGCACCGGCCATTCCCCGTCACTGGTGTTCATCCCGGTCCGGGGCCAGTCCTTCGGCCGGGCACGCTGGCATCAGGCCAACGTGGGCGCGAGCGCGCTGTGCCCGTGCAGCGTCGTCACCGGGAACACGGTCTGGCGCAACCACGTCATGGGCCTCTACGCCCCGAAGAGTTCCTCGGCCACGCACACGTACCTCGCCACCCTCCCGGCGCGGTAGGCGTGCGGGCCGGCCGGCCCGGGACGTGCCCGGGGCCGGCGGCCCCCGTGACAGCACCGCTCAGGGGGGCAACGGCGACGGGTGCCGGGGCTCGTAGATGGGGAACTCTGAGCCATCCGGCAAGCGGATCGTGGCCACCAGCCCCCAGCCCTGATCGGCCACGTCCCGCGCCACCTCAACTCCTTTGCCGCGCAATTCGGCGAGCGTGGCGTGAATGTCGTCGCACATCAGGTACAGCTCATGGCGGCTGTCACCCTCCGCGGGATGCACGGCCAGCTCAGCCGGCGGCAGGGCGAAAATCAGCCAGCCCCCGCCCGCGTCCACCGACGGCAGGCTGAGCACGTCCCGGAAGAACGCCCGGACCTTCTCGGCTTCGGGCGAGAACACGATCGCATGGATGCCTGTGATCACGCCCGCGATCCTAACTCGGCCAGCCGGCCGGGAGACCTGGACGGCGTGCTGGCCGGCCGGGGCGGACGCCGCATTCCGGCCCCGGCTGGTCAATCTCGGGGGGGCTGTTCCAGCGCGCCAGCATCGTCACCGGCTCCGCCTGGCTGAGCACCCTGTGCGCGCGGGCACTTCGCGCCGCCCGCTCCTGAAACGTGACGGTTAAATCCCCGGGGCCTGACAAAATTGACCCGC
>JAWWPY010000184.1:0-2648 GCA_033854735.1 Streptosporangiaceae bacterium
GGGGGGCCTGCCACCGCCCAGTCGGCGGCCCGGGGGCTTGTGCCGGTGGCCGGAGCGCTCGTAGCGGTGGCCGGGACGCTCGTGTAGTCGGTGGCCGGGGCGCCTGTGTCCGCGGTCGGGGTGCTCATGCTGTCAGTATAGCGGCAGAAAAAATACTGCTACTATAAATTTCTAGCGGCTAGAAAAAACTAGCCCGGTGCCTTGTCCGTCTGAGGAGTTCCCGTGAGTGACATCCGCATCGTGCGTGACTATCCCCATCCCCCCGCGAAGGTGTGGCGGGCTGTGACCGACCCGGCCCTCATCCCGCTGTGGACCGCCACCGGCGCCGGCGGGCGGGCTGACGGCTTCACCCCCATCGTGGGCACGAGGTTCCAGTTCATCGCCAAGCCGAAGCCCGGCTGGAGCGGCGTGGTCGACTGCGAGGTGCTCGAGGTGGACGAGCCGTCGCTGCTGCGTTACTCGTGGGTCGACGGTGGCGACGCCGACGGCGACGTGACCGAGGTCGCCTACCGGCTCCAGCCTCACGCCGGCGGCACGCGCTTCATCTACGAGCACACCGGATTCACCGGCGTGGGCGGGGTCTTCATGGCCAAGCTGCTGGGCCGGGTGCGCCGGACGATGCTCAGCGTGGGCCTGCCCGCCGTGCTGGACGACCTCGACGACAACGGCGTCCTTCGTGCGGCCAGCACCCTGCGGCCCAAGTCCTGAGGTGAGCAGATGGGTCCTCCGGGCGCCCCGGCTACGAGAGGTGGATCCAGGTGGCGGCCGATGGGATGTGCTGCTGGTCAACCAGGAAGAGCATGTACCAGCCGGGCGGCGCGGTCGTCGGCGCCTCGGGTGCGTCAACCGTCAGGCTTCCCGCCGGGCGGGCCGTGATGGGCAGGTCGACCAGGCGCTGCGAGTTGTCGAATGAGTGCGTGGTGACGCCGCAGCGGATGAGCTCGGCCCACAGGATGGCCTGCGCCTGAGGGGACGCGATGCTGACGGCCTGACCGTAGTGCCATTCGCTAGCGACTTGCCCGATCGTCGGCCGGGCGCTCCCGAACATGTACGGCGGGCTGTACATCTCGATCCGCAGTTCCTCGTTGGCCTGCGGCGGCTGCCATGGGGCCCGCTGCCCGTACGGCGGCGGGTTCCCGCTCGCGGTGACCACCCGCCCGTCGGGCATGAGCAGGGCGACGGAGTGGTACATCCGGATGACGCTGGCCACGGCGGCCGGTTCCCAGGTGTCTGCCGCCGGGTCGTAGATCTCGGCCTGGAGCCGGGCGATGGGCGGGACGCCCGACTCTTCGTGGATGATCGCTCCTCCGCTCACGAACACGGTCCGATCGGGGAGCAGGACGGCGTTGAGGTGAATCCGCGGCAGGCTGAGCGGCATGGCCAGCCGGTAGGCAGGGTCGGGCTGGTCCAGTTGCACGATTTCGGTGGTTCCGGTCGCACTGGTGCGGTCGTCGGAAGGCCCGCCGCCGATGATCATGACTCGCTGGTCCTGAGCGGGGGGAAGCAGCACGCTGGACGACTGGTTGCGGAGCGTGGGGTCGACCGTGGCCGGCACGACCTGGAACTCGATGGCGTCCGGCGCGAAGGCCATGATGCCGGCCCGCTGGAAGCGGGCGTCGTCCATCCTGCCTCCGCTGAAGAAGACGCGGCCGTCCGCCATGAGGAACAGGTGGGAGTAGAACGGCAGGCCCATGAAATCCGGGCTCTGCGGCGGATTGTGGAGCACCCATCGCTCATTGGCGGGATCGTAAACTTCGAACAGCGGGTTGAGGTCGCCGTTGGTGTCGTTCTTGCCGCTCACCGTCAGCACATGCCCGTCGGGAAAGAGCAGCAGCTGCGGATACCACCGGCCGTGGGCCATGGGCGGGGCCGCAGCCCACTGCTCGGAGACCGGGTCGAAGATCGCGGCCTCCTGCTGGCCGAGGTCGTTTCCGGCGTTGTAGTTCTGTGTTCCCCCGGCAGAAAGCAGGCGCCCGTCGGCGAGGAACGTGTCGCCGCCGCAGAAGAAATCGAATGGCCGGCCATCCTGGCGGGGGATCGTGGGCGGGTGACTGAAATTCTGCCCGTCCGGGGCCCCCGGGTCCCACACGACGCTCGTGTACATGCCGTCCGCGACGTCACCGAAGGTGGGATCGGCGACCCGTGCGGTGTTGTTACCTGACCCGGAGAAGAAGAGCACCCGGCTGGTGGGGAGCATCGCCGCGTGGATGGCGAGCACCTGCGAATTGAAGGGCAGCACTTCCCATTGCCCGTGAATGGCCGGAGACTCCGTGAGCCGGAGGGTGGTGTAGAAGCCGACGCTGCCGGTTACCGGATGGTCCGCGGCCAGGACGAGGAGCTGAGGCGTCCCGCCCAGGGGAAGGACTGCGATGCCCGCGCCCTGATTCTCCCAGGAGAACCAGTTGTTGACGCCGAGCAGGCTCGACCAGCCGGCCTGCGGGTCGCCGGCCAGGGCACCGGCCGGCACCCCGTCCGCGTCGACGTCGAACGCGATGCGGAAGAAGGCCTGGTTCTGCTGCGGCGGGTTGTCGATGCCGAACACCACGATGTCGAGCTGGCCGTTGCCCGTGGTGTCGGCCACGGCCACTCCGCCACCCTGGTTCTCCCACGAGAACCAGCCGGGCACATCGCGCCAGTCCGACCACCCA
>JAWWPY010000185.1:0-8073 GCA_033854735.1 Streptosporangiaceae bacterium
CGGAGAAGTTCGATTCGCATTGCGGGTGGCCCAGCTTCTACCAGCCGACCAGTGACGACGCTGTCGTGCTGATCGAAGACCGCTCGCTGGGCGGGGTACGGACCGAGGTCCGGTGCGCCAGCTGCGATTCCCACCTCGGGCATGTGTTCCAGGGCGAGGGCTACGAGGTGCCGACCGACCAGCGCTGGTGCATCAACTCGGTTTCGCTCACCCTGGAACCCGTGACGGGCAACGGGAGCACCGCCGACGCGGACTGACTGACCTGCCACCCGGTCGGCTGACGCGATCAGTAGCGGAGGTGGGTTTGAAGGGCGTAGTGGTCTGAGGGGTAGGTGTTGTTAACGGGGTGGGTACCCAGGAGGGCGGTGTGTACTGGGTGACCGGCGCCGCCGGGGCGCGGAGTGGCGGAGAAGATGTAATCGATCCGGCGGTCAGGCCACAGGAGCTGGGTGGCCCAGGGATTGTTGTTGGACCAGGTGTGGCCCGGGGTAGGCGGGCCAGCCATTCCCCAGGCGTCGTAGAAGGACAGGCCGGGGACGGGAGCGGTGGTACGGCCGGTCAGCATACGGATCTCGTCGCTGTCGGGGTCGGCGTTGAAGTCGCCGCAGACGATGAGCGGGGCCTGCTTGTCCTGGGTCTCGTTAACGCAGGTCAGTAGCTCGCGTACCGCCTCCTGGCGGGCTTGGCTCTCGTCGAACCACCATGCGTCCATCACGAGGCCGTACACCTGGATAGCGCCGCGGGGGCCGGACAGCTCGGCGAACTGTACGCGGGCGCTGCCGAAGGTGAAGCTGGACTCGTGCTGGATCGGCCAGCGAGACATCACCGCAATGCCAGACAGAGCCGCCTGGTCCTCCTCGGCCGTGACGCCGCTGAAGGTGTGGTGCGGCAGGTCGAGCGGGCCGGCCAGGCGGGCGCGCTGGCTGTCGCCGCCTTTTGCCCACGACTCGGTCAGCACCACGATGTCGGGACGGGCGTTTCGCAGTGTCGCGACGATCGCCGCTTCACGCTCCCGCCAGGGGCCGTACCGGCCCCAGACGTTCCAGGTGATGATCCGCAAGGTCGTCTCGATGACCGGGCCATACGACCGTGGCGGGATGTCGTCCATAAGAAACGCGCCCTTTCAGATCGTCGCCCTCTTACCCGGACGACCGCGCTTGGCCGGATCCCTCGACCGGGTCCACGGGGTCGTCAGGGCCGGCTATCTCGCCGGTAAGTTGGCCAGCCCGGCCAGCGTCGGGGCGAGCTGTTCCAGTTGCTCAACGCCGTCAGCGAAGCCGGTGCCGGTCATCATGACCATCACGTGGTCCGCGCCAGCAGCCAGGTGCTCACGTACCTTGGCCGCGATCGCCGCCGCGTCACCGTGCCCGACGATCCCGTTCACCAGCCGGTCGCTCACCTCGGTGATCTCCCGCTCCGAGTAGCCCAGCCGGGCCATGGTGGCCGCGTATGTGCCCGGCTGGCCGAGCCGGCCGGCCACCGTCTGCCGCGCGGTCGCCTTCGCCCGGTCCGGGTCGGCGTCCGCGACAACGCCCAGCCCGACGACCAGGAGCTTGTCTGGCCCGAGTAGCTGCCTGGCCTGGGCGGTGAACTCGGGTGGCGTCATGGCGGGCAGCGCCCCGTCGGCGATCTCGCCGGACAGCGCGAGCATTTTCGGGCCGTTTGCGCCGATGATCTTCGGATAGGCCACATCGGGTGCCGGTAGCTGTGTCGGGGCGGTCATCTGGTCCAGGTAGCCGCGCATCGTGGCCACCGGGCGGCCGTATTCCCGGCCCACGCTGGCCGCCTGCTGGGGGTAGCCGACGCCCAGCCCGAGCACGAACCGGCCGGGAAAGGCCTGGGCCAGCAGCGCGGCCGCGCCGTGCGCGGTCTGCGGTGCCCTGGCCCAGATGTTGGCGATGCCCGTGCCGAACACCATCCGCCCGGTGGCCGCGAGCAGCACGGCCAGCTGCACGAAGGCATCCTTGCCGCCGACAGCCTCGTTGGTCCACGCGGCGCGGTAACCGGCGCGTTCCAGCCGGCGAACCGCCTCGCGCTGCAGATCGGCGGATGATGCGCTGGTGCGCGAAAACGGCAGGAAAACGCCGACCGGCCCCAGCGCACGGCGGGCCGCCTCGACGACAGTCGTGGTCCCCATGGGATCCTCTCTCAGTCGTTGAAGTAATGGCCTTCTTCGAAGCCCGGGATGAGCCGGGGCTGCACGGCATGTTATCCAGGGCTCGTGGGACCAGGGTGCGCGAGGCCAGCCCGGCTGCGGGCGCTGCGTCACCGAAGTCCGGGACACGGGCCTCCGGGCAGATGACACTCGTCGTGCAACGTCGGCGCAGCGGCTACGCTGTGCCCGCGGGCCGGGTGATTCCGTGCCTGGTTCTGATAGTCGCCGCGCCGGGGTGCGCCCACGTCAGGGAGTTTGCCTCATGAGCGTCCCCGGGATGGAATCTGCCCCGGCCGCGGAAGGCGCGGCTAGCGCTGCGGCAGCCGCGCCCGGGACGGCGGATCCGTGGGACGATCCGCGGCTGCCCTGGCATGGGAAGCCGCGGACCGCCGACATCCTCTGCTGGCTGGGCATCGCGCTCAGCGGCCTGTTCTACTGGGTCCTGCTGCCGTTGCGGGTGTCGCTGGTCGGCACTCACCCGGTCGTGGCTGAACTGCTGAATGGCGGCACCGAATCCATCATCTCGGCCGCCGCGTTCGCCAGGGCCGGCCACGGAACGCTGGCCGTGGCGGTGCTGGCTGCGATTCCAGGACTGATGAAGTCCGACGCCTTGTACTGGTGGGCGGGGCGGCTGTGGGGCGAGCGGTTGATCATGATCCTGCCCGGGAGCCGGCGCGTGGCTAAGCACATGGCGCGCGTGCAGCGGGCCGGCCCCAGGTTCACCTGGCCAGCTGTGGTGGTCAGCTCTTTCCTCCCGATCCCCCGGGCGCTCATCTATGTCGTAGCTGGCTGGGCCGGAATGAGGCTCGCCGTGTTCCTCATCCTGGATCTGATCGGCACTCTGCTGTGGGTCGGCCTGCTCGCTGGGCTGGGGTACACGCTAGGTCACCACGCGGTCGTCGCGGCCACGGCCATCTCCCGCTACAGCTGGTGGGTCACGATCGGAATCGTGGCGCTGAGCGTGCTTTCGATTGTGCGCTCGCAGCGCCGGCCGACGGCGGTCGCGGCGGCCTCAGCCGACCAGAACGGTGGATGACACTTCCCACGAGGAGTGGCTCATCTCACACAGATCCACGCCCAGATTAGCGGTACATTAGTACCGTAAGTTAACAGTACATCTGTACGGATAGGTTAGCGGGGGCGACATGCACAAAGTGACCGATGGACGCCGCGCGCGCGGCGACGCCCGCAAGACGCTGCTGCTCGACGCCGCCGTACGCATCGTCGGCGAACAGGGCTTGGGTGCGCTCACGCACCGTGCGGTCGCCACTGGCGCCGCCGTGTCGCTCGCCTCCGTCACCTATCACTACCCGTCGATCGACGACCTCCGCCGCGCGACCTTCGAGCACGCCGGCTCACGGATCGGGTTGGAGTTCGCCGGTCTCATCGCCCACACCGCCGCGGAACCCGGCGCCCTCCCGGACATCTGCGGCGCCTTTACCGCGCATATCGTCACCGAACGGCGGACCGACACGATCGCCGTTTTCGAAATGATCCTCGCGGCCGGCCACGATCCGGAACTCGGTCCGATCAAAAGGCTTCTCGACCAGCGGCTCGCCCGGCTCCTGGCGCCCTATGTCGGCTCAGAAGCAGCCGCGTTCACCGTTACCGCCGCGATGCAGGGACTCGTACTCACCGCTCTCGCGTCTGACCGGGCGCGGGATCCGGGCTGGGTACACAGCGCGGTGAGCGATCTCATCCGCCGCTACCGCGCCATCCCCTGACCTCGGTTGCCGGGCATTCCCTGCGTCGTCCTATTCACCGAAGGAGAATCCTCATGGACCCGTTCCTCACCGCCATCAGCGGCCTCGCCTGGACGGTCGTCTACATAAACGCGATCTGGATCGGGTTCCGCCACAAGACCTACGCGATACCGATGGCCGCACTGGCCCTCAACTTCGCGTGGGAGTCAACCTACGCGGTGCACGACCTGACGGCTTCGGTGTCGCCACAGGGCCTGGTCGATCTCGTCTGGGCACTGGCCGACGTCGTCATCGTGTACACCTTCTTCACCTTCGGCCGCGCCGAGTTCCCGCGTTTTGTGACACGGCCGATGTTCACCGCCTGGGGTGTTCTGGTGTTCGGCGCCTCCTACGCGGTGCAGTGGCTGTTCATGGCGCAGTTCGGCGTGAACGACGCCGCCCGCTACTCGGCCTTCCTGCAGAACCTGCTGATGTCGGGCCTGTTCATCGCGATGCTCGTCGCGCGGCGGGGCCTTCGCGGGCAGAGCCCCACGATCGCCATCGCGAAATGGATCGGCACCCTGGCCCCCACCATCCTGATCGGCGCGCTCGGCAACTCACAGTTCATTCTCGGTATCGGCATCATGTGCAGCGTGTTCGACGTCGCCTACATCGGCCTCGTGGTATGGGTGAAGACGCACCCGAACGCGCTTGCCGCGGCCGGCACGCCCACCCTGGCACCTGCGGCCGAGACGGCAGCGCAGCAGGTCACCCCGGCCTGACGGGCCAGGATCCAGATGCCCGGACTGTAGTGGCCTGGGATGATGCACGCATGCCGGGTCGGATTGAGCCTTTCATGATCGATGTTGATGGTGCGGCGCTGGATGACCTGCGGGCCCGGTTGCGGCACGCGCGGTGGCCCGAGCGGGAGACGGCTGGTGACTGGTCGCAGGGCGTCCCGCTGGACTATTTGCAGGATCTGTGCAGCTTCTGGGCCGACAGGTATGACTGGCGGGCGGCGCAGGCCCGGCTGAACCGGCTCCCGCAGTTCGTTACCAGGATCGACGGCCTCGGCATCCACTTCCTGCACATCCGCTCAGCGCACCCGGACGCCATGCCGCTGATCATGACCCACGGCTGGCCCGGATCATTCCTCGAATTCGAGCAGGCCCTCGGCCCGCTGGCCGACCCGGCCGCGCACGGCGGCGACCCGGCAGATGCGTTCCACGTGGTCGTGCCATCGCTGCCCGGCTATGGGTTCAGCGGCAAGCCCGCCGCCACCGGCTGGGACATCCATCACATCGCCCGTGCCTGGGCCGAGCTGATGACCCGGCTGGGCTATGAACGGTTCCTCGCCGAGGGCGCCGACTGGGGCACCAGCGTGTCCACCAGCCTGGCGCTGCAGGACCCCGACCGGCTCGTGGGTATCCATGTTGTCCCGCCGCTGGCACCACCTGACCGCCGCGCCGACGACCTCACCGACCGCGAACGCGCCGCGCTCGCGGACCTGGAGGAACGAAGCCGCACCGGCTCGGGTTATTCCGCGATGCACGGCACGCGGCCGCAGACCATCGGCTACTCGCTGCTGGATTCACCAGCCGGCCTGTGCGCCTGGATCGTGGAGAAGCTGTGGGCCTGGACAGATCATCGCGGCGATCTCGGCCAGGTCCTCACCGCCGATCAGGTGCTGGACAACATCACGTTGTACTGGCTGACCGGCACCGGCGCCTCCTCGGCCAGGCTGTACTGGGAGAGCATCGCCCAGGTCACCGACTGGTTCACCACCGCCACCAGCGACACCATCACAGTGCCTACAGGGTGCAGCATCTTCCCTAAAGAGGTACCGCGGCCCTCCCGCCGCCAGGCGGAGCGCCGCTTCGCCAACATCGTGCACTGGAACGAACTCGACCGCGGTGGTCACTTCGCCGCGTGGGAACAGCCTGGCCTGTTCATCGACGAAGTCCGCGCGGTCGCCCGCAGCTGCCGCCGCCCGCTCCGATAAGCCGCAGAACACTGAACTGCGGATCCGGTGCGCCGGCGGCATCGGAGGGTCATGTTCATTCCGATGTCCTACATCCATCGCGAGTGACGTTCTGTATGAATGGCGGGTAACAAGCGGGCCGCACGGAGTCAGCACAGAGTGGGTGGTGATCAGGTTCAGGGAAGAGCGGCCAGCAGCTCCCGGACCGGCTTGCGGCGGCCTGTGTAGAAGGGGATCTCGACCCGGGTGTGCAGCCGGGCCCGGGCGCCGCGCAAGTGGCGCATCAGGTCCACGATCCGGTGTAGCTCGTCGGCTTCGAACGCGAGCATCCACTCGTAGTCGTTCAGCGCGAAGCAGGAAACTGTGTTGGTGCGGACGTCGGGGTAATCCCGGCCCATCATCCCGTGCTCGGCTATCAAAGTGCGGCGCTCCTCCGGATCCAGCAGGTACCACTCGTACGAGCGGACGAACGGGTAGACCGAGACCCAGGCCCGCGGTTCCTCATCGGCCAGGTACGCGGGAATGTGACCCTTGTTGAACTCGGCCGGGCGGTGCAGGGCCATCGCCGACCAGACCGGTTCGCTGGCCCGGCCCATCCCGGTCCGGCGGAACCGGGCGTACTGCTCCTGCAGGTCGTCAGCGGTCGGCGCGACCCACCAGAACATGTAGTCCGCGTCGGCGCGCAGCCCCTGCACGTCGTAACAGCCCCGGGTGATGATCCCCTTGCCCGCCGCCTGCTGGCCCAGCTCGCTGACCTCGGCCGCGAGGCCGTCCCGTCCGCCCCCACTCGCCGCCCCGGCCTCCTCAAGCGCCCCGGGATCCCGCACCCGGAACACGGACCACATCGTGTATCGGATCAGTTTGTTCAGATCACGGGCCCGCGGCTTGCCCGCCGCTTCCGCCGCTGCCCCGCCGCTGCCTGCCATATCGCTACCTGCCATGCCCCCATTGTCCGCCATCCCACCCCGGGCCAGCTCCCGCCCCCAGAGCGACCCCAACACGCCTCACCGGGTCTGGCTGCGGGCGGCCTGGGATGCCCGCAGGAAGGCGAGGACCTGACCGGCTGCTTGCTGCGCGGTGGCTATGCAGGCCGGAATGCCGACCCCGTCGTAGGCCGCGCCGCAGACGGCCAGCCCGGGCTGGGACGCGACCGACGCCCGGATCGTGGCCACCCGGTCCCGGTGGCCGACCCGGTACTGGGGAAGAGCGCCGCCCCACCGGGTGACCCGGGTATCCGCCGGGGCGCCGCGCACGCCGGTGGCGGCCGCCAGGTCGGCGGCAGCGATACCAGCCAGGTCCTCGTCGTCGCGCTGCAGCAGGCCCTCCTCGCCGATCCGGCCCACCGAGCACCGGGCGATAACCAGGTCCGGGGCCTGCGCCTGCAGGTGCGGCCACTTCACCGAGGAGAAGGTCACGGCCTTGACCGGGTGGCCGTCCACGGAGGGGACCAGGTACCCGCTGCCTTCCGGGGGCTGCGGGAACGCGGCGCGCGGGTAGGCGAGGGTGATGATCGCCATGCTGGCGTAGGTGATCTCGCCGAGTGCGGCGGCGGCCGGGACCGCGCCGGGCACGCCATCCAGCAATCTGCTGGCGGGCCTGCCGGGAACCGCCACGATGACGGCGTCCGCGTCCAGGTACTCCGGGGCGTGCGCCGAGCCGATGGTCAGGCGCCAGCCGCGCTCGGTGCGGGCGAGCTGGCGGACCATCGCGCTGGTCCGCACGGTCGCGCCGGAGGCCGCCGCGACCGCATCGGGCAGCAGGCCAAGCCCACCGGCCAGCGTGGTGAACACCGCGGGGCGGGCGGTGCCGTTCGCCGCCCCAGCAGGCTTCGGGGCGGGCAGCAGCGACGCCGCCGCCTCGGTCAGTGACACGCGGGTGCGGGCGGCTTCGGCCAGGGCCGGCAGGGTCGCGTCGAAGGACAGTTCCTCGGACCGGCCCGCGTAGACGCCGCCCAGCAGCGGGTCGACGAGCCGGTCCACCACTTCCTGGCCGAACCGGTCCCCGATGTAGCTGGCCACCGGGACGTCGCCGTCACGCGCCGTGGCGGGCAGTTCCGGCTCCCGCGTGGCCCGGGCCAGGCCCGCCGCCGACAGCACGCCGGAGCGGCCCAGGTCACCGAAATCCGCGGGTACCCCCATCATCTGCCGGGCCGGCAGGCCCCGCAGCACTCCCCGGCTCCAGATGCGCGCCGCTGTGGTCCCCGGCGGCACGAGGTCCCCGCCCAGCCCGACCGCGCGGATCAGTTCCGTTCCCTC